>JAITDJ010000079.1 GCA_031282635.1 Clostridiales bacterium | reverse complement strand
CAATCGCTCGGGCTCTGGTAGCGGAAAGCCCGCTTATCTTGGCCGACGAACCTACCGGCGCGCTTGACAAAAAGACCGGGGAGGACGTACTTGGGTTTATGCGGGAGCTTAACGCCGATTCCAACAAGACAATAATTATGATAACACATGATTTGAATGTGGCAAGCAAGGCCAAAACAATAGTCAGAATTGAAGACGGGCGCAGAAAGACAGGCAATGACTGATGCGTTGTGTGTCTTTACATTCTTAAATCAAATTTAAGGCGCTGCACGGTCTTTGGCGGCGCTGAGATTTGCCAAACGCAAAAACCGCGCTTGGCAAATCTCAGCTTTCGCTAGTATAGCTTATGCTTCGGTAAAGAGCAGTACAATGAATTTTTTTCCGGGCGTATCAGGGTCGTCGGTTACGGCCGTTCCCATATTAGTGTAGCGTTTGCTGACCAAGTTCGCCCTGTGGGCCAAATTGCCCGCCATCTTGTTGAAAGCTTCCTGCACGCCGGATGTACGCGCCAGATTTTCTGACGCGGTTTTATAGAAGACGCCCATACTCCGCAGCATGGCAAACGGCGTGCCGTAAATGGGAGAATCATGGCTAAAATATTTATTTTTGGCCATATCCCCCGCTTTAAGACCCGCGATCACGTTCAAGCGCTCATCCCATCTATAAGCGTCCAGTCCGAAATTAACGCGAAACTCATTGACCAGAGAAAATAAACGCTCGTCGTCGGGAACCTCCGGCGGTTCAGGCAGACGAGCGGTATCCTCCTCCGGCGCCGAGCCTTCATAAATCTCGGTTGGCGTTGGCGATAACGCGTCTGTGTGAACATACTCCGCGGCAACCATTCCGACGGAGTCATCAGGCGTTAAAATCACAAGCCAGTCTCCCAACGCAGTGAGTATACGCAGCTTATCGCCCCTATTCATTCTGTCGATTACAGGGTACTTAACGCCGGGGCCCGTACGTACGTTAAGACGTTCCGCCGTTATATCCCCCTCCCCAAAATCCTGCTTTCCCACAGGCAACATACCTGTAAGAAATACAAATCCGGCTGTCAGTATAAAAAGTTTTTTCAGCATGTCTATTCTTCTTCCATTGTATTCTCCTATTATTATTCTTTTCCTTTTCAGAAATATACTGGAAAAAATTTATGTAAATTTTACCACTTCCTGAATATATTAATAAATGAACGGTATCGCGGTAAAAAAAGGAGGACTGCATGGATTTATACAGCAAGAAACGGCTGACGCCGCCAAATCAAAAGGTGTTGGAGATTTTACAGTCTGCCTGGGAGGGTGAAAGAGAAAGCGAGGAGTGTTTTCACAAGCTGAGTAAGCTTGCCAAGGATCCTTCGGATCAGGAAATTCTGCGGCTGATATGTATGGATGAGTGCAAACACGCGAAATATTTCGCCGGTATATACAAAAGACTGACCGGACGGATTATGCCGCCAAACAGTCGTCCGCCGCGGCGGCCGCTGTGTTGGGAGCTATATGTGGAATGCGAAAAAATGATACATAGGTGTATTGATAATGTGGAGTTCTATCGCAGGATATACTTCGGATTCTCCGACAATGATATCAGAGATACGCTTTTTGAGATTATATCGGATGAAACGAATATAGCCGTTAAAATGACGCATATGTGCAATAAAAACAGGACTCTTTTTTAAACCGGCCGGGCGGAGGCTCGCGGGCGCGCGAGTCTTACTTTTAGAGAGTTCCCCCGCGCAAAGGGAAAGGGGCTGTCGCGTGGTTTTTTTAACCATTACGCGACACCCCTTGATTTGATGTTACAGGGAGCGTGAGCCCTTCATTTTCTCATTTTTAATATATTCGGCGATTACAACCGCGTATCGCTTTGCTTTCGTCCTTCATTCCCAACCCTTCCAATAAGTAAAATATGTGCGGTCACACAAACGCCTACCAGGCTCAATATCATCCAAACAAACGGTTTACGGAAAACAACGGACGAAACACACAGCATGAGCCACAGAGTAACTATACCCGTTCGCCGGGTTTGTGCTGAAATATCACTTTTTTCACGATAATGGCGTATATACTCACCAAAATATTTGGTATTCGCAAGCCATGCGTACATCTTTGGACTGGACATTCCAAAGCATGCCGCCGCCAATATCACAAACGGAGTGGTAGGAAGAATAGGAAGAACAATGCCGACGGCGCCCGCGCTAAGCGCTAACAACCCGACAATAATCAATAATACGCGTTTGAGCATAAACACCTCACTCTGTTCAGTCTAAATCGAATTCCGCATGGCGGTTTACTCGTTAACAGAAATGTGAAACCCTATTGAATCAGGGGTATAATTTACTGTCACATATTCTATTATTTTTGTAAAAAAATCCAAAGGCACATAGGTTACGCCGCCTTTCAGCACCGGCGCCGTCCCCAATTCAACGGGCGCCATTTTGTTTTTCGCGTACGCGTCCCTGCCTATGGCAAACGAGGCGGATTTGCCGACCTGTACGGTATTTGCGCCGCCAGACCATTCAACATTTAAGCCCATAGCCTCGGCTACGGCGCGCACCGGCAGCATGAATACACCGTCTTCATTAATATATGGTTTTGGCCCGTCAACAGTTACATTGTTAACACTTATCGTTAAATTCCTTGAACCCTTGGCCAGCATAGCTTTATCCTCTTCCGTTAGTTCATAACCAGGGGCTGCGGGTTTAGCTGTTCCATTTCCGCTGTTCAAAGCCGCTTTTTCTTCATCTGTTAAAGTATAGATCGGCGGAACGGCTTTTTCATATAAGACCACAATCTTTTCCGGCGTTGTCTGAGCGGGGATGCTGCGCGTGGCGCCGCTATAGATTACAACGAGCGTCCTGCTCGCCAGTTCACCGTCAAACGCCTCGGAATTCTGAAGGGTTGTTTTCGTGTCAGGCCCGATATTCAATTTCAACTGCCCGTCTTCGCTGATGAGTTCTTTATTGAAGCGGTCAACCTTTATGAATTTGTCTTTCTCAAGCCCGACAGCAATAACCTTCGCCATAGGCGACGGCGGATATTGCATCGTCATAGGCGCTCCGCCGTCGTAAAATCCGATTATTTCCGCGCCGATATCGGCTTTTTTGTCTGTAACGAAACAAGTATCGCCGGTTATTCTGAACGCGGTCTGCCCGCCCTCGGCGTTTTCCGTCAGCAAAACTTCCGTATAGCCCGCGTTTTCGGCTGCCGGCTTTTGGATTTCCTTTATCTTACCGCTGAAAGATATAAAATTGGGCAAAGGCTCAAGATCTTCTGACAAGTCCGGAGTTTGAGCCGAAACATGCGCGGCGCCGAACAGCGCGGCCACTGTAACCGCGGATAACGTTCTCATGAATTTCATTGATAATCTCCTCATTAAAATTTGTCATTTTACTTCTCAATTATATAGACGCTTCGATCAATATACTGTTCCGATGGAATTGTTACATTTTCATTTTGCCCCTAATTTTAAAAGCCATACTATATAGCCAATTCCAGAGCCGGCGCCTCAGGTTTATTCATTCTTCAGAGCGCGCCCAAACTTTTCGCCAAACTCCGCGCAGTCTTTCAGCTGCCTCTCCGACGGGCAGAACGGAACCCGCAGGCCCGGCAGCGGCATCGCGAGCTTTAATTGTTTCACCCGCGCTTCCATGTTCGGAACAGCTTCGCCGCTCCAGCCATATGAGCCGAACAGGCCGATAATTTTACCCTTGTGATAATATGGATTTAAATGCGTGAGGACATTGTAGATCACCGGCAAGGCATCGCCTGCCAGGGTCGGGGATCCCAGCAAAATTCCGTCGGCCTCGTCAATTTTATTCATGGCCTCATTAATGTCGTCATATACAAAGTCATACATAGATACCTCGACCCCGCTTACGGATTTCAAACCGTCAGCGATAGACTGCGCCATCTGCTTCGTGTACCCATAGGCGGAGACATACGCGATAACAATTGCTTTGACGTCTTTAACCACAGGCGCCGCCCATGCCCTGTACATATCAATATATTTTTGCGGATCCTTACGGATAACCGGTCCATGGCCGTTGCAGATAGTCTCTATTTGCAGGGATTTTATCTTTTCAAGGGCATCCAGCACATTTTTTTTGAACGGCCCCAGAATATTGTCAAAATAATATTTATAAGCGTCGTAAAAATCGCCCTCAATAAGGTCGTTGAATACCTTTTTATCGCAGTAGTGGCAGCCGAACGCGTCGCAGGTGAACAAGGTTCGGCTTTCCGGCACATAAGTGAACATGGTGTCGGGCCAATGCAAAAACGGCGCCATTATAAAACGCAGAGTCTTGCCGCCGATATCAATCCTATAGTCCTCCGAGACCTGTATGGATTTAAATTCTTCGTTTACAATCTCTTTCAAAAAACGCAGCGCCGGCCCGGCAGCGGCTATCACAGCCTTCGGGCAATGCGGCAGCAGCTGCTTAAGGCTGCCTGAATGATCGGGTTCCGTGTGGTTAAGTACAATGTAATCAATATCCGCCGGATCGATTATTGATTTAAGTCTTTCAAAAAATTCATTAAAAAACTTATCTTTGCTGATTTCTACCAATACGTTCTTATTATGCCCTTTAATGACATAAGCGTTATATGTTGTGCCAAAATCCGTATGCATAATAATATCAAATACTTTTAAATCATAATCCAGGCTGCCCGCCCAATAGATATCGTCTTTAATTTTTAAAGCGTCCATGAATTTCCTCCCCGAGTATATGTTTTAAATAATAATTGAAGCGCTTCTCAAAGTCAATGCCTTAACCGCATTGACGCATTGACAGAAACTGATTAAGGGCATATGATTGACTAAACAGTTTGAAACAGGTGTTTTCAGGTGAAGAGTATAATGATCGACAGCTGCGGCGATTATATCCGCGCGGCCTTAGTTGAGGACAGACGGCTTGTAGACTTAATAGTGGATAAAAAGACCGGCAGTTCTATTACAGGCAACGTATATCTCGGTATTGTTAAAAATATTCTGCCCAATCAATTCGTTTTTATTGATATAGGGCAAGCAAAAAACGGCTTTCTGAACTCCGCGGAGTACAACCGGGAATCTCCGCTGCGTATGGGGCAGAATATATTGGTTCAGGCGCGCAAAGATCCATCGGGGGATAAAGGGGCCAGCTTAAGCCGTAAAATAGATATAGCCGGGCGCTTTGTAGTTCTGTCGGAAACCAGCGCCGGTGAGGTAGGCGTGTCACATAAAATAAAAGACGCCGCGGAACGTGAAAGACTGAAATTGCTGGCTCAAAGCCGTGTGTCCGACAAATTCGGAGTGATTCTGCGCACAAGCAGCGAAAATAGAAGTGCGGACGAAAT
>JAITDJ010000078.1 GCA_031282635.1 Clostridiales bacterium | reverse complement strand
AAAAAAGATCATCGATTTAGGAGGAAATTGTATGAAATCTAACAAAATTCGTGTCATATGCCTTATCGTAGGCTTGGCGCTAATAATGACGAGCGTACTGTCAGCCTGTGGTTCAGGCGGAGCACAAACAGACTCCGGCAGCAACGCTGTACAAACGGATTCCAGTTCAAGCGGCGACGCGCAGACAGCATCCCCCGCCAGTGAAACCGCTTCCGCGGATACGGCCTCTGATTCGGAGGAGCCGGCGTCTGGGCTGGATCCTTATAACTTGGTTTATTATATGTATTGCACGGCGCCTTCTGATCAAGCCACAGTTGTGGCCGACGCCATAAACAAGATTATTCAGCCCAAATTCAACGCCACCATTGAATTTGTAATGATCACCGGCGGCGACTGGAATGACAAGGCCATCCCGGCTCTGCGCGCGGGCGAGAAAATTGATGTCTTCTGGACTCCCGAATGGATGGGTTACACCAAAAACATAGCCAATGAATCGCTGTTAGCCTTGGATGATCCAGACGGGCCTTACGGAGATTTAATCAATACCTACGCTCCAGATACCGTCACCGAACTGGGCGACTTCATCCCCGCGAACAGGGTAAACGGATTTTTGTACGGCGTGGCCACGCATAAAGAGCTGTGCGTGCCTTCAGGCTGGATCTGGAACAAAACATTGGCTGACAAGTACAACATTGATATAACAAAATATACGAACGTGGCCGATCTTGAGCCCGTACTTGAGGAGTTTAAAAATACCGAAGAGTACGCGAATGGCGCATATCCGCTGCTTGTTACATCTATGAGCGCCACAATGCTGCCGCAGTTTGTGCAGGGGTTTTTGAATGAGATGAGCCCGATAACCATGTATATCGGCGAGCCTGGCGCGCGCGACGGAGAACCGGTTCTCTGGTATGATACGCCCGAGATGAAGGCTTATATTGAACTTATCGGTAGATACAATAAGGCCGGTTATATCCATCCCGACGCCAACCTTACAACTTTTACCAATATGGACTATCTGAACGCGGGCAATTTCCTTGTATCCAGCGATTTCGTGCTTAAAGGCGGCAAGGTTAAGGCTAACGAACTCATGGGGCAGTCGGGTAACCCCGAACTTGTGCTGGACGAATTCCAGAACGGGCCCAATGTTAACGTAACCACGCACGCGGGCGGTTCTATGCTGGGTATTCCGATAACGAGCGAAGATCCGGCGCGCGCTATGATGTTTATCAACGAGATGCATCAGAATCCAGAATTGCTGAACCTTATGGCTTGGGGCGTTCCAGGCGTGCATTACGACTTGGTCGATGGTTTCGCGGAGCCAAAACCGAAGAACGGTTGGTCTGACTCCCATGGCGGCATGTGGACGTTAGGCGATCAATTCAAGCAGCTTTTGGCTGTCGGCGAGGATCCCGACAAGTACAAACAAATGCAGGATCTGACTGATCAGGCTTTCGCGCATGAGTCGTTGGGATTCAGGTTCGATCGCGGACAGTATGACGCCGAGTACACCGCTATCTACAATATTATCCAGACATATGAACGTTCTTTCGCTTGCGGCGTAAACGTCGAATCGTATGATCAGTTCCGCGCGGAATTAGACGCCGCCGGGCTGCAGAAAGTATTTAGCGCGGTAAAAGAGAACTATGCAGCTTGGAAAGCCGAACAATAACTTATATGACAGTAAAAAGACGATTCCTGAGCGGAATCGTCTTTTTACGTCTTTTCTAAGCGATAAGCGGAATTCAGCCCCGCTTTCTCTTAACCCAGTCTTCCTTATTGACCTGGCGGGCGCGGGCTATGCTTAAGGCTTTCTTGGGTACGTCCTCCGTAATGGTGGAACCCGCGGCTATATATGCGCCTTCTTTTACGATCACAGGGGCGATCAGGTTTGCGTTGCAGCCGATAAACGCGTTATCCTCTATAACGGTGCGAAATTTTTTTTTGCCGTCATAATTGACGGTCACCGAGCCGCAGCCGAAATTAATCCCGCTGCCCACATCGGAGTCGCCGATATATGTGAGGTGTGACGCCTTGGTGTTATCGCCTATGGCGGAGTTTTTGACCTCCACAAAATCCCCGATTTTACAGCGCGCGCCTACGCGCGAATGGGGCCGCAGGTACGCGAATGGCCCGACAGCGGTGTGTTCGCCCACAAAAGAATCTAAAATCACGCTGCTGTCTATTTCGGTGAAATCGGATATATCCGAACCAACAATACGCGTATTGGGGCCGATTACGCAGTTTTCGCCGACGCGTGTGTTTTCCAGTATTACTCCAGGGTATATGACCGTATCCGCGCCGATGGATACGTCATGGCTGATCCAGGCGCTGTTCGGATCGGTTATAGTTACGCCGTTCATCATATGCCTTTCGTTTATGCGTTTTTTTAAAACTTCAGCGGCTTGGGAGAGTTGCACGCGGTTGTTCACGCCGACGAATTCGCTGAAATCAGGCGCGAGCAGTACACCCGCCTTTAAACCGCTGGATTGGATGATTTCCAGCGAGTCGGGCAGATAATATTCGCCGGCGGCGTTGTGCGGTTCGATTAAAGGCAGCGCGTCCAACAGTGCTTTTCCATTGAACATATATACCGCGGTATTAATTTCGTTTACCAGTTCCTGACCTTCTTCCAAATCCCTGTGCTCCACAACGCGTAAAAATTGACCGTCCGTAACCGGGCGGATAATTCTGCCGTAACCGAAAGGATTGTCTGTACGCGTAGATACGACCGTAATCGCGTTACCCTCTTTTGTATGCGTTTCGGCCAGCTTATGAAGAGTTTCGGCGGTGACCAGCGGGGTATCGCCGCAAAGCACTAAAATATCCTCATTTTCATTAAGGAATTCCTTCGCGACCGAAACCGCGTGGCCGGTACCCTTCTGTTCAGCTTGGTGGGCAAACTGTACATTCGCGGAAACGGAAGCCCGCAGCAGTTCCTCCCCGCAGCCGGTTACCACAATGATGTCGCGGATGCCGGCCTCTTGAAGCGTGTCCAGGGCAATGTTAAGCAGTGTGCGCCCTAAAATTTTGTGTATGCATTTGGGTAAGCCGGATTTCATCCGCGTGCCGGATCCCGCGGCCAGTACGATTGCTTTCAATTTTATTCCTCCAAACATATGGACAATGCCTTCACGGCTCATATAAATAAGTTATTCATGTACCTAATGGTATGACACTATTGTATAAGTTCGCCATCTGTCTTGTAAAGTGTTTTTTTCGACCTATATCGAACAGGCAGACATAACTTAACGGCAGACGTATATTTTGAGGAATGATTATTGCGCGGGGAGGCTGTCGAGATGAAGAAGTTATTGGTTAACCTGCTGCTCAGCGCGGCGATGTTATATGTATTGTCGTGGATTTTTCCCGGAGTGAAGCTAAGCGGGTTCGGAACCTCGTTAATCGCCGCCCTTGTTCTAGGGTGTATAAACGCGGTTATAAAGCCTGTAATCAACTTGCTTGCGCTTCCGCTTACAATCGTGACGCTGGGGCTGTTTTCGCTGGTCATAAACGCTATGATGCTTTCACTTGCGTCATATTTGACGCCGGGGTTTTATATCAGCGGTTTTATGACGGCGTTCTTTGCTTCGATCGTTTTAAGCGTATTGAATTTACTCTTTATTAGCGACAGGGAATGAACGGCAAACAAACCCGGCTGATACGCTCATCCGGGTTTGTCGTTTTTATTTTTTTATTCAATTTCGATACTTTTTGAAGAAATTCGCTTATCTTGCTTGAGTACGGATATAGTCAATACGCCGTCGTCTAATTTAGCCTTGATGTCGTCCGCTTTGGCGTCCGCCAGGTAGATGGCGCGGCTCATTGAGGACACGCGGCGTTCGCGGTGCAGATAGTTTTTCTGCGCGTCTTCCGTGTTCTCCTCATGCTTGACGGAAATGTTCAAACGCCCTTCTTCCAAATTCAAGCTGATCTCATCTTTTTTAACGCCGGGCATTTCAGCTTCAATAGTGTACTGTTTCTCGTCTTCCTGTACATCCAGCTTAAATGTTGAACGCTCGAGGCTGCGAGGTGTGAAAAAATCGTCCAGTACATTATAGAAATCTTCGAAGCCGTTGTTCATGAAGCCCCTTCCGCGTTTGTTGAATGGAACTAGACCTGCCATATATAACACCTCTTCTATAAGATTAAGTTTTGTTAGCAATCACTACAATTGAGTGCTAACAACTTTATATACTATATACTATATTTCTTATAGTTTGTCAATAGATATTTTTATGCAAGTTTATTAGAATTTTTTAATATTAGAATTTTTTAATTTTTCACTCCCAAGTCTTAATTTCCCGATAAGCCGCCAGATACCCCGCCGCGTATTCATCCTGCCCAGTGATCAACAAAGCGGCGGCCAACGACATACGCGTATCCTTATTAACAACGTCCATAATGGCGCTGTCCAGCCCGGCGGCCGCGCACGCCGCCAGCATGACGTTATTTATATAAACGCGCTTGGGCAAGCCGAACGAAACATTGGAAAGACCGCCGGTAATGTGTACATCCGGAAACCCCTGCCGGATACGCCGTATCGCCTTAATCGCCTCAAAAGCCGAGGTATGATCGGCGGATACGGCCATAAACAGCGCGTCGATAAAAATCCTGTCGTTTTCTATACCCTCGCCGTTCAGCGCGCCTATGATCTCCCTTGCGCCGCGTATGCGTTCATCCGCGTTTTTGGGCAGGCTTTTTCCGCTGATCGGCAGGGCGATCACTGCGGCGTTATGTTCTTTTATCAAAGGAAGCATACTGTCCAGACGTTTTTTCTCCAACGTAACGGAATTAATCAGTAAACGCTTTATATGGACGCGCTTCAGCACATAAGCCGCGGCATCCTGACTGGCGGTATCCAGCGATATGCCGGCGTCCGTGGAACCCGCCGCCAGTTTTACCGCCCACAGCAGTTTTTCAGCTTCGTTTGGCAGCATTCCGGCGTTAATATCCAAATAACTCGCTCCGTATTCGGTCTGCCTCACGGCTTCTCTCTTTATAAACGCGGCGTCACATTCTTCAAACGCCTTTAACGCGGACGATATGGAACTATTCAGTTTTTCCCCTATTATAATCAAATAAAACCCCTCCGAATCCCGCTGATTATTTCGCATACAATATCCGCCTTATTGAGCGGCGTAATAATATAGTATCCATCCGCGTCGCCGGAAACCTCCGCAGCTATTCTCATAGACACGCTGACGGCCAGACGCAGGGCTTCGTCTTTTCGAACCGACTCATACATCCGCAGTATATCATCCGGAATGGTAATACCGGCGACCTCGTTGTTAATGAAACAGGCGTTGCGGTAACTGACCACGGGCATAATGCCTGCCAGTATTTTCGCGGATAATTTATCCGACGCCCGTTTCAGGTTATTCACGGCGGCTTCCGTAAACACGGGTTGTGTCAAAAACGCCGTTACACCATTTTTTTCCTTGCGCCGCGCCTTTGACAGTTCCGCGTCAAAATTCGACGCGTTGACATTCAGCGCGGCGCTTATGATAAGTGGTCGTTCTGCGAAAATACCGCCGTTCAGATCGTTTATAAACGCCGCCAGGTTTATGGCGTTAAAATTAAACACACTTTTTATTTCATCACGGCTGCTGGTCGGAATCGGATCTCCGGTGACCGCCAGCACCTGCCCCACGCCTTCGGCATACAGCCCCATCAAAAGGGCTTTGGTCGCGTTCAGATTCCTGTCACGGCATGTCAGATGCGGCAGGGTTTCTATGCACAATTCGCGGCGCAGCTTGGCCGCCAGCATACTGCTGTCCAGCCTGGCCCGCCCTACAGGGCAGTCCGCTATGGTTAACAGATCCGCGCCCGCTTCAGTCAATTTGCGCGCGCGGCTCAAAAACGGGCCTATGTTTCCATCCGGCGGGGAATCCAACTCAACGGCTATAACGCCTTTTTTCCATAAAATTGGATCTTTTTCGGCGGTATCGAACTTCGCGGTACGGACAGCCGCTTTGGCCGGGTAACCTTTTCGACTTCCCGCTTTCACCAGCAGATCGTGCGTCTGTTTAATATGTTCCGGCGTGGCGCCGCAGCACCCGCCGATGATCGACGCCCCGCAGTTCGCGATCTCCAAGAGCTTTTTCGCGAAATAACCCGGCGACGCGTCAAACATTGTACGGCCGCCCTGGATATCCGGGTAACCGGCGTTTGGCATTACGCAAAAAGGTTTGGACGGCAGTTCAAGCGCTTTAACGATATTCAGCAAATGAGCCGGTCCGCAGGAACAATTGAAGCCATACGCGTCTATAAACATCGACGACGACAAATCTTCCGCCGCGGTTTTAGCGGAAACGCCTCTCCTGGTATATCCGTCGGGCATTATTGAGCATTCCGCGATTATAAAAGCCTCCGGCGACAGACGTTTTACCGCTTCCGCTATTTTCGTCAGAATATCGCTTTCGGCAAATGTTTCAAACAGAAAACGATTTACGCCTTCTCTTAGAAAAACAGCGGCCATATCTTCATACGCGTTTATTATACTCCGCGTATCCGGCAGATCAACCGGACCCAGGCTGGCGTATATATCGGCGCTGCTCCCCCGCGCCGCTTCCCTCGCGATTTTGCAGCCGGCTTTTATAATGTCTACCCATTCCGCTCCAAAGGCGTACGCGTTGAACGTATTCGTTTTTATCGCGTCCGCTCCGGCTTTCAAGTACAATGCATGTGTTTCTCTTACATATTCCGGATGCCGCAGGTTTATAAGCTCACATTCCTGTATATCGATATTGTGTCTGGCGGAAAGGTATGTACCCATCGCCCCGTCGAATAATATGGTCCTCAAATCGTCCCGTCCCTCTTTCCGCACTGCGCCGCTAATGGCGCTATTATAAGGAAATATTGGGCAAATAGCAAGCGTCGTTACTTTTTTATAAAATTCTCATGAATTTTCCTTGCAAAGCGTGATTTAGTGTAGTATACTGCAAATGTATTATTTAAGGTAACGTCGTGTATAAGAGTGGGTGCTGACCCACTCTTATCTTTTTATCATACTCGATTTTAAAGAGGTGGTATTGTTGGCCGAAAAAAAAACTCTCACTGAGATTGACTCTATTATTCGTCCGGCGATAAATGGCGCGGGTTACGAGTTGTACGACCTGGTGTTTGTCAAAGAAGGCGCCAACTGGTATCTGCGTATATTTATAGATAAGACTGGCGGAGTAACCATTAATGACTGTGAAGCGGTAAGCAGGGTAATCGAAAAAGAGTTGGACGAAAAGGATCCCATAGAACAGTCATACATCCTCGAAGTCAGTTCGCCTGGAATTGACAGGCCGCTGAAAAAAGACGCCGATTTTGAGCGTCACAAGGATTCTATGGTTGAGATCAGGCTCTATAAGCCGCGGGGCGGGCGAAAAGAGTTCATGGGCAAACTAAAAGGGCTTCAGGATGGACATGTGGTAATCATTGATGGTTCCGGGAACGAACTGTGTTTCCCCAAAACGGAGGTAGCCTTGTGCAGGCTGGCGGTGGTATTTTGAAACGAGCCAAGGAGACAGTCGGAAAAATGGATCAGAGCGCGGAACTAATACAGGCGTTGAAACAAATATCCAGAGAAAAAGGGATAAATGAAGATATAATCTTCGAAGCGATTGAGACATCGCTTGTAACCGCGTGCAAAAAAAATTTCGGAAGCAATGCGAACAATAAAGTCATGATCGATCGGGAAACCGGTAATGTACAGGTTTTCGCGCAAAAAACCGTCGTTGAGAAAGTAACTGACCCTGGCTTGGAGATTACTTGGGAGGACGCGCGGAAGATCAATATCCGCTACGGTTTGGGAGATATTGTGGATGTGGCGGTCACGCCGCGCAATTTCGGGCGTATTTCCGCTCAAACCGCCAAGCAGGTGGTTGTACAGAAATTCCGCGAAGCGGAGCGAGAAATACTGTTCAATGAATACATCTCTAAGGAACGGGAAATCGTAACAGGCATTGTACAACGTAAAGACCGCAGGAATGTTATCATCACCTTGGGCAAAATAGACGCTGTCCTGACTCCGTCCGAACAAATCCCAAATGAGAGTTATGAATTTCAGGATCGGCTTAAGGTATATGTCCAGGAAGTCAGACAGACTACCAAAGGGCCTTTTATCAATGTGTCGCGCACAAACCCGGAGCTGGTTAAGCGGCTGTTCGAGCAGGAGGTGCCGGAGATCTACGACGGCACGGTGGAAATCCGCTCCATTGCGCGTGATCCAGGCAGCCGTACCAAAATAGCGGTGTATTCGCGCAATCCTAACGTAGACCCGGTCGGCGCCTGCGTAGGGCAGAACGGGTACCGGGTTAATGTGATTGTATCCGAATTGAACGGTGAGAAGATTGACGTTATTGAATGGAGCGGGATTCCGGAGAAATATATCGCGGCGGCTTTGAGCCCCAGCGATGTGCTGTCGGTTGTGACCAACCCTGATGATTTAACGGCTAAAATAGTGGTTCCCGATAATAAACTCTCGCTGGCAATCGGCAAAGCCGGGCAAAACGCCAAGCTTGCCGCTAAATTAACGGGTTGGCGCATAGATATCAAGAGCGAGTCACAGTCGAGGGATATGGATTTTGTGCCGGAAGAATCGTATGACGCGTTCGCGGGATTGAATGGCGCCGCAAGGGAAGAGGTTGATTACGAATGATGAGGCCCCGGAAGATACCGCTGCGCAAATGCGCGGGCTGCGGCGAAATGAAGAATAAGCGGGAGCTTATACGCGTCGTGCGGAGCCAGGAAGGAGAGTTTTCACTGGACCCGACCGGTAAAAAAACCGGCAGAGGCGCTTATATATGTCCTAATGTGGATTGCCTGAGAAAGGCTGAAAAATGTAAGGGTTTGGAACGCTCGTTCCAGCAAGCCATACCCGCGCCGATTTATGAACAGTTAAAGGTCGAATTGGATGGATAAGCGGCTTTCTTCTGGTTTGAGTCTCTGTATGAAGGCCGGCATGCTGAAAACCGGCGATTTCGCTTCCGAACGCGTTCTAAGGGCCGGGGAGGCTAAACTGATCATACTGGCTGGAAACGCGGCGGGAAATACGAAAAAAAAATTTATTAACAAAGCTTTTTATTATAAAACCCCGGTTTACATATATGGCTCTATAGAGGATCTAAGCCATTCAACGGGCGTGGTAAACAGGGCGGTGTTTGCCGTTACAGACAAAGGCTTCGCGGCGAATATTGAGAAACACTTACGGGACGCAAATATTACGGAGGCGGGCGAATGGCGAAAATGAGAGTGCATGAGATAGCAAAGCAACTCAATTTAACCAGTAAGAATATAATAGCCAAATTACAGGAGTTGGGCGTAGAGGTAAAAAATCATATGAGTAATATTGAGGATACGGATTCGGAGAAATTATTGGAGATTTATAATCCTAAGAAGGATGAACGACGCGCCGAGGCGTCGAAAAATCAGGCAAAAGAAAAGCAGCGCAGCCCCGAAAGCCGCGACATACCCAAATTGGCCGAACAGCAAGACGATAAAATCCAACTGCGGACGACGCCGGTTCCTCGGCAGGAACAAAGGGATGGCAGCCGGCGGCGCGACAGGGATGGGAATACCCAGCAAAAGCCGCAGGATGGGCAGCCCGCGCAGTCAGACGTCCAGAGGCGCGACGACCGGGAACAAAGCGATCATCAGGACTCGGAAAGCCAGCGGGATCAACGTGAAACCGGGGAACAACAGGAAACCGGAAGCCACCGAGATCAACATGATCCGCCAAGACGAGACAGAGAGTCCGCGCAAAACCAGCGGCGCGATGGGCAAGGTCAGCGGCGTGAAGGGCAGCAGGGCGGTCAGCGGCGCGAAGGGCAGCAGGGCGGTCAGCGGCGTGAAGGACAGCAAGGCGGTCAGCGGCGCGAAGGACAGCAGGGCGGTCAGCGGCGTGAAGGACAGCAGGGCGGTCAGCGGCGCGAAGGACACGAAGGACAGCAGGGCGGACAGCGGCGTGAAGGACAGCAGGACGGTCAGCGGCGCGAAGGACAGCAGGGCGGTCAGCGGCGTGA
>JAITDJ010000219.1 GCA_031282635.1 Clostridiales bacterium | reverse complement strand
CGGGTATGAGTTTGGGATACACCGTAAGCGCGGCGTTTGTATCTATATGCGTAACAAGTTTGCGGTTCATCATTATATTGCCGCTCACCAGATCAACGCTCTTAATCATGTAAAAACCGCGCCGGGCGCAGCTGAACGCCAGCCTGCGGGTTATTTTCCGGTAACTCAGCGCGGCGAACATATCATTCCTGTAATAATCATCCGACACATTGGAGTTGCATCCGTCGAACGCCAAGTTCCGCGAGACTTGGAATTTCAGGGATATCCACGGCAGCGGAAGGGCTTTGGCGTTTGACAGCGTTTCAATCAGTTCCAGCGCCGAGCCTTCTGTGGCTGTCGATTCTGAAAATCGCAGATCGCAGATGATTTTTTTATTCCAGTAAACGCTATAGATAAAATCCTGTAACCAAATAATGAACGAAAGGGCTAACGCGACGGATAGAACAGCCATTAAACCACCCGCAATCATTATAGTTGTTTAGAGACGCCTCAAGCATTGCGCTTCTCGGAATTGTAAGAAGCTGAACGCGCGTACGCAAGCGTTCAGCTTCTTTTAAACAAATCCTCCGTAGGCGCGGGTACGGCGCTTAAAATATCCTCAATTATCTTTAAAGAACGGCTCGTTTTTTCGCCGCCGCCCCGAAGCAGCATCCGATGCGCAAACACATACGGCGTCAGAACTTTGATATCATAAGGGATAACGTAATCCCGGCCGTTCATTGCCGCCCAACTTTGCGCGGCGCGCGCCAAATGCAGACCGCCCCGCGGGCTGACGCCCAGCGTAACGGCCTCGTGCCGCCTGGTCGCCTCTGTTATGCCGCTGATATAACGGATAATATCTTCATGCAAGCGGACACATTTAACGGCCGACTGCAAATCTATAAGTTCCTCCGCCGAACAAGCGGGCGTCAGTTCGATTAAGGGATCGCCGCGGATAAATCGCGTAACCACTCGCGCCGTATCCGGATACCCCAATGCCAAACGCATCAGAAAACGATCCATCTGCGCTTCCGGCAGCGGAAATGTACCTTGCGTTTCAATAGGGTTCTGCGTCGCTATAACAAAATAGGGCGGATCCAGTATGTATGTGTCTCCGTCTACGGTTATCTGTTTTTCTTCCATGCTCTCCAACAACCCGGACTGCGTACGCGGCGTGGCCCGGTTAATCTCGTCGGCCAGCAGGATATTGGTGAATAGACTGCCTTTTCTGAATGTGAACTCGGCTGTTTTAGGGTTATAGACGTTTATGCCTGTCAAATCAGACGGCAGCAGATCGGGGGTAAACTGAACCCGTTTATAATGAACGCTGAAACTTCGCGCCAAAGCCTTGGCCAGCGTAGTTTTGCCGGTACCCGGCGCGTCTTCCAGAAGCACATGCCCGTTTGAAATCAAAGCGGCCAGAACTAAGCCTATCTCTTTTTCTTTTCCAACGATAACGTTTTCAACGCCTCGACGCACCGTGTCCGTCTTTTGTTTAACCTCAAGCACGTTCATCTATTACGCTAACCCCCCTCCGCCACTTTCCAGACGACCCTGTTCCATTGACGGGGCGAGGCCGAGGATTGTCTAAATACTCGGCGGTTTTATCGCCCTTGTTTCAGCTTCCCCCATACTGTACCAGAAACCATATTATTTTGCAATAACAGATATATCCCATTTTTATCATTAACCAGAAAAAAATGTAAATAGCAGCCGGCAAAAAAAGAACCCATGTTAATCACAGCCGGGGTTCTTACAGCGACTTATGGTCGTCAAAGGCTAAAAACTCTATTTATGAGACGCGTCTCTGTACAAACGCAGATGCACTAAAGCCGCGGCCGCATGTATGGCGCTGATTGCCGCCAATATCGTCGGGCTGAAACCGTCATTTGTGTTGGGGTTATTTTTATCCCCTGCGACGCGCCTCCATGGGTTGGTTTCTTTTATATGACTCTGGGTAAGCTCCGCGAACGCCTCACGCGCTATGGGCTGTTCAGAATCCTCATACCCGCCCAGATCTTCATCGTTTAGCGGGCCTGTATATGAAAATTCATTATCCGCTATAACGGCGTCCTCAGATTCAATTGTCAAGAAATTGGACAGGAAATCGGATGTCAGCATATCCGGAAAATCTCCTTCCAATATATTATTCTTTATCCGAGCGCCGCCGGATTTTTTCCCCAGCTGTATCATAGGGAATGAACGCCGCCCGGATTTCGTCGTAAATACATTTCCGTCTATAACACAGTGTTTTGCCTCCGCCTTACTGATGATTCCGGCGCAGTCTTCTCCGATGGCAAAAGCGTTCCCGCGGATTTCAAGATTATCGCCCAGGAAATGAATTATCCCCGTACTCGCGGGCATATCCACATTTTCAAATTTCAACCCGTCTATCACAACGCCGCTGCTCCAAACGGCTAAAATATACTCCTCGTCTCTCGGTTTATCCGCAGATCCCGCTGTGTTGCCGGCATAGTGGCGAAGCGTCGCCTCGCCGCCGCCGTCCAATATTATAGGTCTTGTGACGCTTAAGCCTGAAACCGTATATGTTCCCCGGGGAATCCGGCATACTTCCCCTACGGCGGTTTCATCTATCAGACCCTGTATTATTTGGGTATCCGATAAAACCGAGTCTGTTTCAAGGGTGGTTATATCATCCGCCCTTTGCTGGGCGCAAACGTTAACGCTGAACAAAGCCGCGCCCAAGAATACGCCTAAAACGCTATATATTTTTCTTTTCATGACAGCCAGCCTCCAATTCATTTCATTTGAATATATTATTACCATAAATATCTTTTATATGTGCTTTTTTCTAAAAACACATATAATCTCTTGACACCTATAATTTGATAAAATATACTTTTTTACGACACTAATAATTCAAAGGGGGATTGGTTTGTTCAATAAAAAACTTTACATTTTTATTGGGGCGGACGGGTGGCGCTGCCTGCTTACCGGCGGCAAACGCGGAATACGGGAACTTGGTTTTAATACGGAACCCGAAGAACGCCTCCGTCTCTTCCTGAGAGGCGTTTATGTAAAAAAAGCGTGGATTATACTGTCGTCCGAAAGCACGATACTGCGTTTCACGAAACTCCCCTTATTGAAAAAGCGTCAAATGAAAAAAGCGTCGGCATTTTTCTATGAAGCGAATTTTCCTGTCGACAAAGATAAGTACATCTTCGATTACAGAATTATCGGAAGGGCTTTAGACAGGTACCGCTTGCTTCTGGCCGCTTTGCCGGCGGCTAAGGTCAGCGCCATTACGGATCTGCTCAAAAGAAGAGGCATACGGATCAAAAGGCTGTGGCTGTTTGAAGACTTGGGCGGACTGCGGCTCTCGGAATTCAATTCCATTCTGGTTTTCATCAGACAGGAAACCACATGGCGCGTTATATGGATGAAAAATAAAGTGCCGTTTGAGATATGGAGGATTTCAGCGCCCAACGATATAAAGGCGCTGTTCGCGGAACTGGAATACGGAGAAACTATAGACAGCGGGTTGTTTTACAGCAAGCCTGAAGACTGGATTACAACGGCGTGTGTGGAATACGGCCTGGCTGTCGTGGAAGCGTTGGATCCGCTGGATATTTTCGAGGAACGCGCCGAATCATTGAATATGCTTCCCATACTCTATAAATACGCGGCCGTGAGCAGGCGAGCGCTTATCGCGGCCGCGGCGTTGTTAACGCTGCTGGCCGTTTCGGCGTTTGCCGTCAGTATGCGGCTAGACGCTCAAACAGCGGACATGCGGCTGCGAAACGCTGAATTAACCTCGCGGATACGATCGCTGAACGATTCGGCCGGCAGCCAGGCGGCCAAACTGCCTCCGGAACTGGAAGATAAACCCTATGAATACGGCCGCATATTGAAACTTCTGACAAAACAACTCCCGCCTGACGCGCGCGTATCGCACGTATCCGCAGCTGACGGTTTTATTTTTCTGACAGTCATCGCCGACGGCGGGGAATGGGTGAACCGGTATATTGAGGCTTGCCGGTCCGATTTGGGATTGAGCGTTGAGCCATCAAGAATTTTTCAGGAAAACGATGTTACGGAAATGGATCTGCATATCGAGGTGATACGGTGAGCCGGGTTTTATTGTGGGGTTCTGTTACTGTCACGGCCTGTTTATGCTGTTTCGGCGTCAACAATTTTTCAGTAACCTTAAGTGAATACCGTCGTCTGCAAAAGGACGCGTCGCGGCAGTTGAACATGATCGGCGAGCTGCAGAACGGGCAGGGTGGGCAGACACAGAACCCGGCCATACTTAGCTCTTCGGAAACCGTAAACCAATTCAGTTCCCAAATAGCTGCCTTTGAGCTTCTGCGGCAGGCCATACATTCTGAAAAAAACGGCGATATTTTGAGCGGCTGGGAGGAATGGCGCATCGAGGCCATATGTACGGGTTCACTCAACAGCATATACGCCTTTATCGACGCATTGGAAAATCAAAATACATATCATGCCCTTGATTTTAGTATTGATACAAAGAGCGGCGGCCAATACGATCTGAATCTCAGTCTCCGCTTTTACGCGCCTCATGAATAGCGGGGAAAGCGGGATGAGCTTGGCGGAAGCCCTTTTTACGCTGGGCCTGTTGTGCGTCTTTGCCGTCCCCGCGATGAATATGCTCAGGCAGTCGGCTGTAAATTACAGTCGCGCCTGTTCCGCATATAAAACGGACTCAGCTGCGAGCGGGCTGCTCGCGGAAGCAAAAAGCGCCGCGGGCGTAAACAGTTTGGCGGATATAGTCATAGACTTTTCGGAGTATGCTGACTATGAATGCGTACTTATAGTTGAAGACTTTCAAATGGGGCAATCACGCGAATTCAAATACCCGGAGCATAACAGCCTGGAAATAAGCCCCGCTTCCATAAGCGCGTCCGATAATTTCACGGGATTGATAACCGCTGCGGTAAAAGACAGCAAAACCGGCGTTATAAAAATAAAGGCCCTGCCATTTTGAGGCGCCGCATGTTTAATGCCTCCGCCTACGCTTCATTTCTAACCATAATAACCGCGGTTTTTATACTGATAACAGCCCAGCTTGCCATAACATCGGCGGAACTGCGCGTCAGCCGCATGAACGAACGGTACAGCGCGTTGTATGATATAGGCGTTTCCGCCGCGGAAGCTGAGGTGAAAGGGATCAACTCCGCGATCCGTGACGCGGAAACCGAGATTTTACGGGAATATATGGATACGTATGATTGGGCCGGCCAATGCGTGTTAAGCGACGGGGCGCTTACACTGGACGGGGAGGTGTTCCGGCAAAGTTACGGGGACATTGCGGCGAAATATCTCAGTGCGCCGCGTAATCTCCCTGTCACAATATTTCATGAATCATCCGGTATGGAAATTCTTATTGAGTCAAACTATGGCGCGCCGGGTTCCTCATTCGCCATAACCGTTACAAACAACGGCGCGCGGCCCGCAGTAAAAAATATAACGGGCATTGTAAAAATCGAGGGAAAAATCATATGGAACCCCGCTCCGCAGATTTACTCGCTGACGCCGCTTTTTGATATGGATACCGAAGCGCTTGAAGGCAAAACAGCGGACAATTTCATTGTCAGACGCGTTTCGGATCATAAACCGGTTATTCTCTCAGAGGTTCACCGGGTATAAATTACGTTCTTCTTTGATATTTTACATTGGCGGTTATATTTGGTATACTATTGGTATGCCCCTGGCCGATGGCGCCCTCCTTGTTTTAGATCTAAGAGTTTAACTACAGGTATGCCTGATATTGTAGCCCTCATACGAAAAAATACTAATGAAAACATTGATATACGTGTATCTAATGTTGAAAGTTTTCTTTTGGCTTACTCTTATCCGCAATAGAAAAGTTCCCCAACAAGCAATCCATGTCAATGCAGCCCTGACGGGTAAATCTCTGCGAAAGCCCGGAAATGGCGCGTTTATTGAGAAATCAGTGCAGGATAACAGCAGTTTTTTGGCATGTTATCTCGTATTGCATTCATTCCGTTGGTACCGGACGAATGGCGTTAAATTGGATTTTCAACAGATTCTCTCGTCACGGCTGAGCCATAGATGATCAAATGAATTTTAGATTTTCAAGTTAATAGAATATCTGCTGATTGTGACAGACGCTTTGCTGTTCGCGAGCGGCTTTGTGCTGTGCGCGTCCAAAACGTTGAAAGCGGTTGGGTGATAACATGCTCTACATTATAACAGCGCTATTTTGCGAAGCAAAACCGTATATAGGGATATACCGCCTGAAAAGGACAGCCGCGCCGGGAAACATCCAGCTGTTCGAGGGAGAAACTTGCAGACTGGCCGTCGGCGGGGTTGGTTCCGTACATGCGGCGTCGGCGGCGGCTTATCTGCCGGCGCGGTACACGCCGAACCGTGAAGATCTGTTCGTTAATATCGGGGCGGCCGGCAGCGGCGTTTTCAACATCGGAGAAATTGTTCTATGCCATAAAATTGTAAATACTTTTACAGGAAAGGAATTCTACCCGGAAATGCTGTACAGGCATCCATTTCGAGAAGGGGCGCTGGGCAGCGTCGGGAGCCCCGCGCGGGCATCCGTTTATGAGTTAACCGACATGGAAGGCGCGTTCGCGTATGAGGC
>JAITDJ010000049.1 GCA_031282635.1 Clostridiales bacterium | reverse complement strand
ATCTTCCAACATGGCTTTCCGTCTGTCGCCGAAACCGGGAGCTTTAACGGCTACACATTGGAACGTGCCGCGTAGTTTGTTCAATACCAAAGTGGTAAGGGCTTCACCCTCAACATCCTCGGCGATAATCAACAGTTTCGCGCCGGTTTGTACAATCTGTTCCAAAATGGGCAGAATATCTTGTATATTGGAAATCTTTTTTTCGGTAATCAGGATATAGGGGTTATCCAACTGTGCAACCATCTTTTCCATATCCGTGCACATATAAGCGGACAGATATCCGCGGTCAAACTGCATACCTTCGACCAGTTCCAATTCAGTGTTCATGGTCTTGGATTCTTCGACGGTGATAACGCCATCATTAGAAACCTTTTCCATAGCGTCGGCGATCATGTCTCCGATTTCCGCGTAACCTGCGGAGATAGCCGCCACTTTGGCAATATGATTCTTGCCGTCTACCTTCTGGCTCATGCCTTTAATGGCTTCCACAGCCACGTTGGTAGCTTTACTCATACCGGTGCGCAGAATAATGGGGTTGGCGCCGGCGGCTATATTCTTAAGGCCTTCTACGATCATCGCGTGCGCCAGCACAGTAGCGGTGGTGGTGCCGTCGCCGGCAACGTCGTTTGTTTTGGTGGCGACTTCTTTGACCAGTTGTACGCCCATGTTCTCGAACGCGTCTTCAATCTCTATCTCCTTGGCGATGGTTACACCGTCATTTGCGATAAGCGGGGTGCCGTACTTCTTGTCCAGCACTACGTTACGACCCTTGGGCCCCAAGGTAATTCTTACGGTATTGGCCAGCTTGTCTACTCCCGCGAGCAAAGCGGTTCTGGCCTCCACGCCGTATTTAAGTTGTTTTGCCATGCTAAAACCTCCTAAGAATTATTTCTCTACGATAGCCAGTATATCGCTTTGTTTTACTATTATAAATTCATTGTCGTCCAATTTCACTTCCGTGCCGGCATACTTGGAGTAAATGATACGATCGCCGACATTAACCTCCATTTTTACCTCTTTGCCGTCTGCAATGCCGCCAGGGCCGACTGCTACGACTTCCGCTTCCTGTGGTTTTTCCTTGGACGCGCTGGGCAGCACAATGCCGGATTTAGTTTTTTCTTCGGCTTCAAGCTGCTTGATAACGACTCTGTCGCCTAATGGTTTGAGACCCATAAACCTACCTCCAAATTTTGATTCTGTTTTTTATGCGCACAGTCGTGTAAGAAGGTTTTGCTTCGCACACGGCTCGCGCGGAACATTCCTCAAACGGAATGTTTTTAGCTTATTAGCACTCACTCGAATTGAGTGCTAACTACGTGTAATATATTAATATTTGGCCAGTATGAATGCAACCGGATAAAATAGCCAAATTATCCTACTAGTAATCATTAACTTTAAATTTCTCTTTTATACTTCGTTTTTCTTCTGTTTACAAATTATTTATAAAATCCTTGGCATACACGTACAGGTACTGCTGAGCAAACCCTGCATATTCACCGAATCGGCTCAGCGCCAGTCTATGTATCTCCGTAACGGAAGCATCCTGCTTATTGAAATAAAAATGCCGCATAACGCGCTTAATCCAAACGTCCGTCGGGAACACCTCTGTTCTGCCGTAAGCGAACAGCAGCACGCAATCCGCGATTTTCCCCCCTACGCCTTTAATGGACATCAGCGTCTCTCTGGCTTTATCCGACGGCATATTGTTCAGCGCGTTCATGTCCAATATGCCTGAAGCCGTTTTTTGGGCCGCGTCTACTATATATTTTGCTCTAAAGCCTGTTTTGCAATTTAATAAATCGTCCAATGAAGCCTTCGCCAGTTCTTCCGCGCCAGGGAAGGCAAATATACCGTCCCCTATGGGCCGGCCGAACAGCCTCGCCAAAGTATCAGCTATTTTTCGGATGCGGGGTATGTTATTATTCTGGGATATGATAAAAGAAACCAGACACTCCCAAGGTTCCTGACGCAGAATATGTATACCGCTCGCGTGCTCGACCGCGTCGCGCATAACCAGATCGTTTGATGCTAACGTTTCTTTAACGGCGCGGTAATCGCGGTTCAGGTCAAAATAGGGTATCCAGATGTCTTCAAATTCCTGTAAAGTGGTTTTATAGAACAAGATTTTATCGCTTATCCGGCGGATAAACAAAGATCGCGCGTGGGCAATAATATGATACTCATCTTCACCTAACTTCTCGTACCTGAAACACTGACCGCATTCCAACGTTTCCGCTATGTTGAAGCCGACGCAATCCGTAAGGGTCGCGGTGTCGCCTTCATGGGTATATTTCAATGAAAATCGCCTCCTTTTCGGCTTTATAAGTCTATCACACCATTTAAGCTTATTCAATAATTATTGGCTTTGAAGCGGCGGAAATGGTATGCTATGCTATGGTATAGTATGCTTATGTTAACAGTTTAATAAGAGGATGATATGTGTTGGCAAAATTATTGGACGGTAAAAAAGTAGCGGCGGCCCTGAAAGAAAAGCAGCGGACAGCGGCGGCGGAACTTAAATTAAAAGGCGTAATCCCCACATTGGGTATTATCAGGATAGGCGGGCGGAAAGAGGATTTGGCCTACGAGAACGGCGTAATCAGGCGCTGTCGGGACGCGGGGGTCGCGGTAAACGCGTACGCCCTGCCTTCGGACGCCGCTCAAAGCGATCTGCTGGCGCTTATAGATAAATTAAACAACGATAATTTCGTTCACGGCATATTGATGTTCCGGCCTCTTCCTGAACATATCAGCATTGAAACTGTGCGCGGCGCCTTATCCGTGAAAAAAGATGTTGACGGCGTTGGGGACGGGTCTTTAGCTGGGCTGCTTACAGGAGCGGCAAAAGGGTTC
>JAITDJ010000034.1 GCA_031282635.1 Clostridiales bacterium | reverse complement strand
CGGGGGCAAAGCCCCGCTTTAGGTTCAAGGGAGAGAACTGAATTGGACAAACATAAGCCGCTAATGATAATAATAATCGTGTTATTGGTTATACTGCTGGGCGCTGTGGCGTTTGCCCTGATCTTTGTTTTAAGGTTGTCGGACGAACATCCAAACGGGGCGATAGAGACATCGCAGCAGAGCGGCGAGCTTACACTCGATCAGATAGAGAAGGTGCCGCTTTCCTCGCCAATCAGTACTAATCTCCTGCGCGGTGCAGACGACGCGGAACATTATGTCAAGATAAACCTTTCAATAGGCGTTAACAACACGGACAAAAAGGAAAGCCCCAAAATACTGGAATCTCTTAACAAAAACGAGATGGTCACCAGGGATATAGTATTAAGTATTCTGCGAAATCAAACATACGAGGATCTATCTTTTCCTGACAGGCAGGAACTGCTAAAAGACAACATCAGGACGCGGCTTCAGGAAGAATATGGCTCAAACTTAATCGTCCAGGTATATATCAGTGATTTGGCGTTTTCATGACGTCTTAAGAAAGGCAGGCGAAACAAGTGGGGGACATATTATCGCAAAATGAAATCGACGCTCTGCTGAAAGCGATTGACACAGGAGACGGCGGCGGTATAGCGGTTAAGGAAGAACGGACGAAGGCGGTGAAAAAATACGACTTCAAGACGCCTTCAAAGTTTAATAAAGAACAATTGCGAACTATGGAGAACATATTCGACAACTACGTCCGTTTAGTGTCCTCTTTCTTGTCAGGCTATCTGCGCACCGCCGTTAAAATGGAGGTAGCGGACACATCGCAGACCGCTTTCAAGGAATTCAGCAATTCTTTAATCAGCCCGGATATACTGGGAATTGTGCAGATCCGGCCTCTTAAAGGTTCTATAATACTTGAAATGTCGCCATCCATCGGATATTCTATTATAGATCGCGTCTTAGGCGGTTCCGGCTTGGGCCTGAGGCGCCTGCGCGATTTTTCCGAAATAGAGAAGGTGCTCTTGGAGCGCATTATCAGCCATATGCTGGCTTATTGGCCGGAAGCGTGGGAGAACGTTATGGAATTGACTCCGCATCTGGAAAAACTGGAAACCAATCCGCAGTTTGTCCAATTAGTTTCTCCGACGGAGATAGTCGCGTTAATAGCAATCAACGCCAGAATCGGTCCGACAGAAGGATTTATCAATTTCTGCATGCCCAACTTGGTATTAGAGCCGATAATGGATAAACTTCACACCAAATATTGGTTTAATATTACCGCGGACGATAATTCGGACGCGTACGCCGAGATGATGGCGCTCGAACTGGAAAAAACATTGGCGTCTGTAAACGCGGTTATTGGGAACACATATATCACGGTTAATGATTTTATTAACTTGCAGCCGGGCGATATTATACCGTTAGACTCTTATATTAATTCCGATATAAAGGTTATGGTCGGCAATCTGCATAAATTCTACGCGAAGCCGGGCCTCAGCCGCGGAAAGAACGCCATTCAGATAACGTCTGTGGTCAGGAAGGAGGAATAGCCGCTGTGGGAGATATACTTTCTCAGGCCGAAATAGAAGCCCTGCTTGGCGGGGCGGCGCATAGTGGTGAAACGGCGGCGTCTTCGTCCGACGATTCAGCGACAAACAGTCTTCTGACAAATGAACAGAAAGATATACTGGGTGAAATAGGCAATATATCAATGGGTACGGCCGCCACTACGCTGTTTGCCCTGCTGAACCAAAAAGTCTGGATCACGACGCCGAATGTCACGGTCGTCAAGTGGAGCAAATTGGCGGATCATTATGACAGGCCGTGCGTAGGCATACGCGTTGATTATAGGGACGGCCTGATGGGTTCCAACGTCCTGGTGCTGAAAGACCGGGATGTACGTATTATTTCAAATCTGATGATGGGCGGAGACGGCAATGTGGATGAAGACGGGGAACTGACGGAATTGGATCTCAGCGCTATAGGGGAAGCCATGAACCAGATGGTAGGCTCCGCGTCCACGTCCATGTCGTTCATGTTCGATCGTAAAATAGACATAGATACGCCGCAGGCGTTTGTTTTTGATTTTACTGACGAGAGTTTTTTTGACGCCGTGGGGTACTCCCCAGACGACCTGACTGTGTGCATATCGTTCAAGATGGAAATCGGAACGCTGATTAACAGCGAATTGATGCAGATTTACCAGATGGATTTTGCCATGGACGTTATAGATACGATGCTGGCGCCCATAATGGCCGCGACCGGCGCTGAACCCCTGAACGCGGAAGAACCCCGTTACGCTGATTCTGAACCGGCGGCGCGGCCCCTGCCCCTATCGGGCCCGGAGCAACCGGCAGCGCGGCCGGTTCAATCCTCGTATGCGCCTGTAATAGAAACCGAGCCGTACCAGACGCGGAATGTAAACGTACAGCCCGCTCAATTTCAGAGTTTCGAGACCGGCGCCGTAACGCGGCAAAAAGAGAATATAGAGATAATTATGGACGTACCGCTGGAGATCTCCGTTGAGCTGGGGCGTGCACATAAAAAGATTAAAGAAATATTGGAGTTTTCTCCGGGCTCGGTTATAGAACTGGATAAGCTCGCGGGCGAGCCTATAGATATTCTGGTTAATGGTAAATTCGTCGCCAAAGGAGAGGTAGTTGTTATTGATGAAAATTTCGGTATACGCGTAACGGATATTATAAGCGTGGATAAAAGGATATAAACGGGAAATAATAAGCATACGAGGAGTGAAATCATGTCGGACAAAACAATACTGTTGGTGGACGATGCGGCTTTCATGCGCATGATGTTGAAGGATATTCTGACAAAAAACGGTTATAATGTTGTGGGAGAAGCGGAAAACGGTGCCAAAGCTATAGAAAAATATAAAGAATTAAAGCCCAGCCTTGTGATAATGGATATCACAATGCCGGAAATGGATGGTATAAACGCGGCCAGGGGTATAAAGTCCGTAGATAACGGCGCATTGATTATTATGTGTTCAGCCATGGGCCAGCAGGCCATGGTTATTGAATCTATACAGGCTGGCGCGCGGGATTTTATTGTCAAGCCGTTTCAGGCTGACCGGGTACTGGAAGCGGTTCAGAAGGTAATAGGGTGACGGCGCCAAAAACGGGGGACTGGTCTGCATCTGTGGATGTATTAGGCCAGTTTTTTTACATCTTTTTTATTTTTGCCATTGTCATCCTGCTCTTCCTTTTTTGTGCGCGCTGGTTCGCTTCAATCCGTTACGGCGGCAAGGGAAAGAATCTCCGAGTCATAGAAAGCTGCGCTGTGGCGCCGCAAAGCTATGTGCAGATTCTACAGGCCGGCGGGCGTTTGTTCCTGATCGGCGTCGCAAAGGATCGCGTTTCGCTGGTGGCTGAAATAACAGGCGAATCGCTGAATACCGCCGCTGACGCGCCTTCGTTTGAAAAGTATTTAAGAAGATATCTATCGCCGAAAGATACTGAAAAGAAAGAAGGAGGTGTATGACGGAAAATCCCGCGCAGGCCGTTCCGTTGCTGCAGCTGCTGCTTATGCTGAGCGTCATATCGCTCGCGCCTTCGCTGCTGATTATGCTGACGAGTTTTACAAGACTTATTATCTCGCTGCAATTTCTGAGGTCTGCGCTGGGCACTCAGCAAATGCCGCCCAATCAGGTATTGATCGGTCTGGCGCTGTTTCTTACTATGTTCCTTATGGGGCCGATTTTTACGGATATAAATGAGAACGCGATCAAGCCTTTTTCCGAAGGCCGGATGAGCGCCGAGCAGGCGATAGACAGGGGGATGGCGCCCTTAAGGGAGTTTATGCGCGCACAGGCCGAGGATAAGGACATAGCGCTGTTCGCGGAATTATCCGGGCAGACGTTTGAAACGCCGGAGGATATACCCGACAGGGCGCTCATACCCGCGTTTATGCTCGGTGAACTGACAAAGGGGTTTAAAGTGGGTTTTATTATCTATCTGCCGTTTATTGTAATCGATATGATCGTGGCGTCAGTGCTGATGGCTATGGGTATGATGATGCTGCCTCCGGTTATGATTTCGCTGCCTTTTAAAATTTTATTATTTATAATGAGCGGCGGATGGAGCTTTATGATAGAAAGCCTGGTAAGGACATTTAGAATGTAGGGCAGGTTGTTTTATGACGCAGGATAAATTGTTGGATTTGATTCGCGGCGGGCTGATGACTATTATTTTATGTTCCGCCCCGCCTCTGGTTTTCGGACTGACGGTAGGCGTGGCGGTGAGCATTTTTCAGACCGTTACATCTATACAGGAACCGACGCTGGCGTTTATACCTAAAATACTCGCGGTACTGCTGTCTCTCATTTTTTTCGGGCCGTTTATACTTTCTACGCTTACAGGATATTTTCATGAATTGATAGGCAGTATTCCCGAACTGATGGTTCCGCGATAATGGAAAAATTGGGATTGTATCTGCTGGGGCGGTTTATGGACAGCGCCGACGTATTCCTCTTGGTGTTCGCGCGGCTGCTCGCCTTTGTTTTAATCCTGCCCGTATTTTCAGGTAATAATATTAATGTTTGGGGTAAATTGTCGTTCGCTGCTTCCGCGGCGTTTTTGATAACTGTTTCAGGCCATGTCGGAAACATAGTATACGTTAATACGGCGCCGGGTTTTGTGCTGCTGATTCTGCGTGAATTCTTAACGGGGTTTATCATGGGCTTTATGGTATACTTGGCGTTTAGCCTGGTGTTTTTCGCGGGACAGCTTCTGGATTTCCAGATCGGTTTTTCAATGGTGAGCGCTTTTGACCCGGTGACGCAGATACAGGTTCCGATTATCGGTAATCTGTTTTTTTTGACGCTGTGCGCGATGCTTGTGTGGTCCGGCGGACTGCGCGTCTTGTTGTCCGTTATGTTTTTCAGTTATGACGCGCTGCCCATAGGCGGATCGGTTATTTTGAACAACCCTGTGCTGACAAGAACTGTTTTGGATTTAATGACAAGTTTCATTACCGTGGCTGTTCAGGCGGCGATGCCTATTGTCGGCGCTATTATGATCATTGACGTCGCTATGGGTCTGTTGGTGAAAGCGACGCCGCAGATGAACGTATTTGTCGTGGGCATGCCGATTAAGCTGTTGGCGGGCCTGGCGCTGCTGTATATAATGGCGCCCATTCTGTCGGATATTTATAACAAGGTATTTGATTTGGCTTATACCGCCGCGATCGGCGCTTTGAAAGCCATGGCGGGATAATGCGGGGTATAGTCAGGCTGAATTTAGGCTTCTTTGCCGAAGGCGGCGAGAAGACTGAGAGGGCGACGCCGCGCAAAAAGCAGAAGGCGCGTGATGAAGGGCAGGTCGCCCAAAGCCAGGAGATCAACACGGCTTTCACTTTCTTGGGCGTTTTTGCAGTCCTAAAAATAACAGCCGGATGGATTTATCAAAGGATGCTAGAGATATTCAGCTTTGGTTTCGGTATGATCGGAGACATGGAGGCCGTATTCTCTCCGGAATATTCGGGCCGGGTCGTAACATTTTTTTTGGGGCGCGCTCTGTGGGCCGCGGCGCCTGTAATGTTATCCGCGCTGTTTATAGGCATTATTTCCAATGTGATTCAGGTCGGCTGGAAGATGACGCCCAAAGCCCTGCGCCCAAAATTTTCGAGGCTCAATCCGGTTCCCGGATTTAAACGTATGTTTTCGCCGCAGACTCTGGTGACGCTGCTGAAATCCATCCTTAAATTCTCAATCATTGCGGCGGTTATCTATTCGGCCCTGCGCGATGAACTGAATAATTTGCCAAAACTGGCTCAAATGGCTTTATTTGAGTCGGTCGCCTGGCTGGGGGAGCTTATTGTGAACCTGGGGCTGAATGTGGGCGGCTGGTTTATATTTGTAGCCGCCGCCGATTACGCTTTTACGAGGTTTCGGCATACCAGGGAACTGCGTATGACCAAACAGGAGGTTAAGGAAGAATTCAAACAGACTGAAGGAAATCCGCAAATAAAAGGCCGGATAAGATCCAAGATGCGGGAGGTTTCCACGCGGCGTATGATGCAGGAGGTACCGCACGCAGACGTAATTATTACAAATCCGACGCATTATGCTGTCGCGCTCGCATATGACCGCGACAGCGGGCGGGCGCCGCTGGTCACAGCTAAAGGCGTCGGTTACGCGGCGCGCAGGATAAAAGAAATCGCCAGGAAAAACGGCGTGGAAATCGTTGAAAACCGTGATCTGGCGCGAGTCCTGTACGCCACGGTAGATACAGGGGAGGAGATACCTCCGGAAATGTATCAGGCGGCGGCGGAAATTCTGGCCTTTGTATACCGGTTGAAAAAGATGGCGTAATAGCCATCCTATATACAAAATATCATAAAATATGCTATAATAATCCAGACAGGGGATTTTTATGAATATAAGAGAAATGTCTTTAGGCACGGTTATAGTCGCTATCATAATTTTTATTATTATTCCGCTGCCTACGCCGCTTTTGGACTTTCTTTTGATGCTCAACATATCGCTGGCCCTGCTGATCCTGCTCAATACGCTGTATTCCAGCGAACCATTGGATATGTCCCTGTTTCCTACCATATTGCTGGTTACCACGTTGTTCCGTCTGGTGCTGAACGTATCCACCACGCGTCTTATCCTGCTGCAAGGGTACGCGGGCGAAGTGGTCAACACATTCGGCGGTTTTGTGGCGGGCGGCAATATGATTGTCGGAGTAATAATATTTATCATAATTGTTATCGTGAACTTTATGGTCATTACAAAGGGTTCCGAACGCGTGGCGGAGGTAACCGCGCGGTTTACCCTGGACGCCATGCCGGGTAAACAAATGGCTATCGACGCGGATTTAAACGCGGGCGTTATTGATGAGAACGAGGCCAGGGCGCGGCGAAAAAAAATACAAGATGAGTCCAATTTCTACGGCGCTATGGACGGCGCCAGTAAGTTTGTTAAAGGGGACGCCATTGCCGGTATCCTGATTACTTTTATCAATATCATCGCCGGACTGGCGCTGGGGGTAACCGGGCTGGCCACAGGCGTGGCCATGCCTATTAACGAGGCGGCGGCCAAGTACACGATTATGACGATCGGCGACGGCCTGGTCAGCCAGATCCCCGGCTTGCTGATCTCTACCGCCACAGGTATTCTCGTAACAAAAGCGACCAGCGAATCCGAGATCTCCACTGCCATAACCAGGCAGCTCTTTAATCAGCCTGTCGCGCTTACAATCGCGGGCGGCATAGTGGCGTTTATGGGCGTTGTCACCCCGCTGCCTTGGTATATTTTCGTACCGTTCGGCGCGTTTTTGGTCTATTGCGGGGTCGTGATAAACCGAAAGACGCGGATTGCGGGCATAGAAACCGAGATAAACGAGGA
>JAITDJ010000019.1 GCA_031282635.1 Clostridiales bacterium | reverse complement strand
TGCCCCGCGTTTGCCAGCAGAACATTGTTCTTCATTGCCTTGAAGTGCCGTTCGGTAATAACATCTTTACAGCCGGTAGCGGAAATAAAAATATCGCCAATTTTAGCCGCATCCTCCATTCTCAGCACTTCAAAACCTTCCATGGCCGCTTCCAGACAGCGAAACGGGTTTACCTCGGTTATGACAACACGAGCCCCCAACCCTTTCGCGCGTTTGGCGATTCCGGATGAACAGAATCCGTACCCCGCGACCACCACAACCTTGCCTGTCACCATTATGTTGGTCGTATACATTATAGCGTCCCATACGGACTGCCCAGTGCCGTGAACGTTATCGAACAGACGCTTGCAATTGGCATCGTTAACCGCCATCATCGGGAAATTCAGCCGGCCTTCCCTTTCGCGCGCCCGCAGACGGGTTATGCCCGTGGTGGTTTCCTCACAGCCCCCGATTAAGTCAGCAGCCAAATTTTCGCATTCGCCGTGCAGCAGATTTGTAAGATCCCCGCCGTCGTCTATAATAATATGCGGCTTAAAGGCCAACGTCCGCTTTAAATGCTCCGCATACTCGTTTTCGGCGGCGTTATGCCAGGCATACACATTCATGCCCAGACTGTCCAGAGCGGCGCAGATTTCATCTTTAGTGGACAGCGCGTTGGAGCCTGTTACCGCCACCTCCGCGCCGCCGGCCCTAAGCGCTAAAGACAGATAGGCCGTTTTAGCCTCCAGGTGAATAGACATGGCAATCTTTAGACCTTTAAAGGGCTTATCGCGTTCAAACTCTTTCTCAAGCTGAGAAAGCACAGGCATAAATTCATGTTCCTTAACCCAATTGATATTTTTCAACCCGGATTCGGCAAGGCTTTTATCACGAATAATACTCATTAGATCACCTTTTCGGAAATTATACATACCGCTTAACTACAGCTGACGCTTAATCGCCTTTGAAAAACGTTGGCGCCATTATAACAGATTTCGTCGGGACAGTCGATATAAATATGTGCTAGTATAATTGAGTATAAGAAGATAATGGAGGCGTACGGGATCACGCAGCGCGCCTGTGATCGCGGTTCGGGGATATGAGAGGAGGAGGATTATGGCTTACGATACGGAATCGTTGGTGCGGGAAGCCATTGAGAGCGGCTTTTCACACGCGGGTGAATTGAATGTCAAGTCGTTGATTTTTATGCCCGAGGTAAGGGATATGTGCAGTTCCGGCAGATGCGGACAATATAATAAGAACTGGCGGTGCCCGCCCGGCTGCGGCTCCGTTGAGGAAGCGGCGGAGCGTGCCGCGCGGTATTCCTATGGCGTTATCGTACAGACGACAGGTCGTATGGAGGATGATTTCGATTATGAAACTATGCGGGAAACCGGCGATAAGCATAAGAAAAATTTTGCCGCGCTGATTGACAGATTGAAGACCCGCTATCCCGAAATGCTGCCTATGGGCGCGGGTACATGCGATATCTGCGAAACATGCGCATATCCCGCGACACCTTGCCGATTCCCCGATCGTTCAATCTCTTCCATGGAAGCTTACGGCCTGTGGGTCAGCAAGGTGTGCCAAATGTCTGGAATTCCGTACAATTACGGCAAGCTGACGCTTACTTATACAAGCTGTTATTTGCTGCTGTAATATAAAAGGCCGAGGCTGTGAATCAGCCGCGGCCTTTTATATGGCGAAGTTATGGTGAAACGCGCCTTGTCTATTCTCCGACAGCCTCCGCATAACCCTTGATAGATTCAAACATATAGGCGTAGTCGGCTGCGGTTTCCGGATTGATGACGCGAAGCCAGCTGTCAACAAACGTCTGCGCCGTAATGGGGGTTCCGTCGCTGAACTGTATACCGTCGCGCAGATGGAACGTATATGTGAGCCCATCGTCACTGATATCCACGCTTTCGGCCTGACCGGGGATTGGCGCGCCGTCTTCATCCAGCGTGTAAAGGCCCTCAAAGTTATGAATGATAAGCGTGGCGCCGTCAACGGCCGAGTTAAGCGCCGGGTCTATGGTATCTGGGTTCGGCCCTATGCAAACGTTCAATTCCGGCTGGTTGGCGTACATAAAATATTTAAAGCCCAGCGGCGACGGCCATACGCTGCCGTCCAAAGTCGTCTTTTGCATAAAAAGATCGACATAATAGTAAATCGGGCATAGCATCCAGTCGGCAAAAATAATGTCTTCCGCCTGATGCATAAGTTCCATGCGCTTTGCCTGATCGCTGGAGTTTTTGATTTCCGCTATAAGGCCGTCATATTCGCTGTTCGACCATTGGGCGTCATTGTTGCCGCCTCCCGTTATCCACATGTCCAGGAATGAAATGGGGTCGTTATAGTCACCGAGCCAGCCATTGCGGGCAATCTGATATTCGCCGTTCTTACGGGTATTAAGAAAAGTGGCCCACTCCTGACTTTCAAGCGTGACGCTGGCGCCGAGTTCGCCCCACATTTGCTGAAGAGCCTCGCCGATAGCCTGGTGCCCCGTGCTTTCATTGTAAAGGTAGCTTATAGTAGGCAGACCTTCGCCGTTGGGGTATCCGGCTTCGGCCAAAAGCTCTTTCGCTTTCGCCAGATTAGCCTCGTTGCTCGACTTGCCGGGGTCATAGTAGTCGCCGCCCGCATCGCGGAATTCCTTTGAAACGTCGGCGTCGCTCAAACCGACAGGCACATACGCGCCCGCGGGGATCTGGCCGGCTTTGCCGATCTGCGTAACGATATAGTCACGGTCGACGGCCAGGGTAAACGCCTGCCTGACAAGCGCGTTGTCAAACGGGGCCTGGGTTACGTTATAGCTTACATAATATGTGCCAATCTGTCCTGTTTTATGAAAGTCGGGCCGGGACGACAGGCGGTCTATTTCGTCCTGCGGGATGGCGTCAATAAATTGAAGCTGATCTGTTTCATACGCCGCAAGCTGGGCGACGTCGTCTTCTATTAGAGCGAAATTGATTTTATCCGGGCCCAGTTGAGAGGCGTTCCAATAAGTGGTATTTTTTTCTACTACGATCTTGTCGCTGGGCGTCCAGGATGTAACCTTAAACGGGCCGTTTCCGATATAGGTGGAAGCCTCGGTAGCCCACGCCTCGCCCGCGTCGGCGATAATATGAAGCGGTACGGGGCTGAAAGCGGGGAACGCGGTTAATTCAAGGAAAAACGGCGTTACGGCGTTCAATTTTACTTCCAGAGTTTTTTCATCTACCGCTTTGACTTGAAACGCGTCTCCCTTAAAGGCGGACGTCTCTTCCGAAGCAGGTTCTTCGGACAAAATGGCAGGCTCGACGGGTGTTTCCGCAGCCTCGCTTTCGGCAGCCGCAGTCTCACTGACAGTCGCGGGCGCCTCGGAGGCCGTGTTGGCGGGCGCGGCGCCGCTGCATGACGACATGAGCATTACAACGCCCAATGCCCAGCTGATCACTCTTAGATCCTTCTTCATGAAAATAATCACTCCTTATATAATTCAAGCCGTAAGCTTAACTGCATTCAGGGTAATGACAGGCAACAAAATGCCCCTTGCCCGTTTCGTTAAGCGAGGGCTCTTCCTCTGCGCAGCGCGCGGCCGCGTATGGACATCGCGGATGGAACCGGCAGCCGCTGGGAGGGTTCAACGGACTGGGGACGTCGCCCTCCAGTATTATACGCTCCCGCTTTCTTGCTTTATGCGGATCGGCGATGGGAATAGCGGAGATCAGACTGCGGGTATATGGATGCGCCCCGTGCAGCGTTATTTCACCGCTTTCCCCCGTCTCAACTATTTTACCCAGATACATGACTCCGATTCTGTTTGATATGTGTTTTACAATAGACAAATCATGGGATATAAACAGGTACGTCAGCCCGTTTTCCCTTTGAAGCTGTTCAAACATATTCACGACTTGCGCCTGAATGGATACGTCCAGGGCTGAAACCGGCTCGTCGCATACGACAAATTCGGGATCGACCGCCAAAGCACGGGCTATACCTATGCGCTGGCGCTGGCCGCCTGAAAATTCGTGCGGATAACGGTTGGCGTGTTCTGAATTCAAGCCTACTTTTTCCAGAATAAATATTATCCGATCTGTCCTGTCCTTTTTACCGGAAGCCAATTTATGTATGTCAATCGCTTCACCCACAATTTCTCCGACAGTCATTCGCGGATCCAGCGAAGCGTACGGATCCTGAAATACAATCTGCATTTTGCGCCGATACGGCAGCATGGGCGCTTTTGTTATGTCTTTGCCGTTATATGAGATACTGCCGCCGGTAGGTTCGTAAAGCCGGAGGATAGTACGCCCCAGCGTGGTTTTACCGCAGCCGCTCTCCCCCACGAGGCCGAACGTTTCACCCGCCGCGACAGACAGATTGACGCCGTCTACGGCTTTAACCCTTTTCTTGTTTAAAAAACCGCCTACCGTAAAGTATTGACGAAGTTCCCTTGCTTCTATCAGATTTGCTGCCGCCAGATTTGTCATCGCGCCTCGTCCTTTCCGGCCGTCTCAAAAACCGCCTTCTGATTCAGCCAGCACAGGCTGTAATGCGTATCCGAGAACTCGCTGGCGGGCGGCGTTTCACGGACGCATATTTTCATGCATGACCCGCACCGCGGGGCAAAAGAGCATCCGGCGGGAGGGTTAAGCATGTCTATGGGGGCGCCGGGTATAGGCGTGAGATTCTGTTTTGCATCATCGTCTAAAAGAGGTTTGCTGTTCAAAAGTCCCCTGGTATATTCGTGCCTGGGGCAGTAAAATACCTCATCTGTAGTACCGTACTCTACAATCCGGCCCGCGTACATGACCGCTATCTTCTCGCACATGGACGCTACTACGCCCAAATCGTGCGTGATAAGGATAATGGCCATTCCGAGACTTTTGCGCAGCGACTGCATTAACTCCAGTATCTGCGCCTGAATGGTTACATCCAGCGCGGTGGTTGGCTCGTCGGCGATAAGCAGTTTAGGTTCGCAGACCAGCGCCATGGCGATCATCACCCGCTGGCGCATACCTCCCGACAGTTTGTGGGGGAATTGCCGCATACGCTTTTCCGGTTCGCTTATGCCCACTAAATTTAACATCTCAACAGCACGAGCCCACGCCGTTCTTTTTTGTTTGCCCGTGTGAAGCCGTATAGCCTCTACTATCTGGCTGCCTATGGTAAACACGGGGTTAAGGCTGGTCATAGGGTCTTGGAAAATAATAGATATCTGATTGCCGCGGACGCTTTCCATTTGTTTTTCAGACATTGTGTCGAGCCTTTGCCCGTTAAACATCAGCGTTCCGCCGAGCATGCGCCCCGGATGCGGTACAATACCCAGAAGTGAATAAGCGGTTACGGACTTGCCGCTGCCGCTTTCCCCCACAATGCCTAAAACCTCGCCGGTTTTCATATGAAACGTAACGTCGTTTAATGCCTTCACTTCGCCGGCCGGTGTAAAAAAGGAGAGCCTCTCGTTATTAACATCCACAAGATATTCGTTCATAACAGGCCTCCTTATTTTTTCAATTTGGGATCGAACGCGTCACGCAGACCGTCGCCCAGCAGGTTGAAAGCCAGAATGATAAGGGCGATGAATATTGCCGGAGCAAATATACGGTAAGGATAACTCTGCAGGCCGTCAAGGCCCATTTTAGCCAGGCTGCCCAGCGAAGGCAGCGGGGCGGCCACGCCCATGCCGATAAAACTCAAGATACTTTCGGTAAATATTGAGGACGGAATCTGAAGCGTCGTGGTGATGATAAGCAGGCCGATAGAGTTATTGAGCAGATGTTTGCTGATAATCCTCCAGTGGCTGGCGCCCAATGCCCGAGCCGCGGTCACGTATTCCATTTCTTTGAGCTGCAGCACCTGCCCCCGCACCAGGCGCGCCATGCCCACCCAGTAAAGCAAAGTGAATACGATGAATATACATATGAGGCCAACCCCAAGGGTATTGATCCACGCAAAAGATTTTGATGAATCCGCCAGAGCTTTCAACGGAGATTTCAGCGTAACCGACAGCAGCACTATAATCAGAATATCGGGAATTGTGTAGATAATATCCACAATCCGCATCATAACCATATCCGCCCAACCGCCGAAATAGCCGGACGCCGCCCCGTAAACGGAACCGACCAGCAGTATCAGGGCGGCGGCCACCATACCGACCATAAGGGAGATACGCGCGCCGATCATCACGCGGATAGCGAAGTCCCTCCCCAGGCTGTCGGTGCCCAGAATATGCGGAAACACTCTGCCCCCGGCCGCGATTGTCTCTTTTTCAGTATCGGAGTATCGCAGTGGAAAGAGGTTCTCACTGCCGCGAATCTGCCACTCATAGGTATAGGGGTAAAAAGACGGCACAATGAAGGCTATTATAAAAATTGTCAGCAAAACCCCCAGACTGACCATCGCCAAAGGGTTTCTGACGAGCCGGCGCACGCCGTCTTTCCAAAATCCTACGCTTTCCCGCATTACGACAAGGCTTTCTTTTTCAGATTCATCGGCCGAGAGAAAGTCGTCAACCCGTAAATGCATACTAAACGGAGCAGGCTGCTTTTCCATAACGTCACCTCCGGTTATTCCGCTACTTCAGCTGGATTCGCCGATCCAGTGCTTTGTTCAGCACATCGGATACGATATTAAAACCGATAAGAAGCGCTGACAAAAATAGGGTCGTGCCCATAATTACCGTATAGTCGCGGTTGGTAATGGAACTGACAAAACTGTTCCCCAAACCGGGTATTGTGAATATGCCTTCCACCACGAAGCTGCCTGTCAGGATGAACGCCAGCGCCGGCCCCAGATAGGTGACAATAGGCCCGATGGCGTTACGCAGGGCGTGCTTGAAAATACGTATGGCCCAGGGGAGCCCTTTTGCCTGCGCGGTACGCATATAATCCTGCCCAAGTACGTCCAGCATAGACGATCGCATCAGCCTTGTAATGTACGCGGCCGGGTAAAACGCCAGGGCCGCCACAGGCATGAAGTAATTTTTCAGCCCGTCCAGCCCTATTGAAGGCAGCCATCCCAGTTTAAGACTGAATACGTACACAAGTAAAGTGGATGTGATGAAAGATCGGAAGAGCACAC
>JAITDJ010000244.1 GCA_031282635.1 Clostridiales bacterium | reverse complement strand
AGGAAGTTATATCTGACGCTGTTCGCCTTCCGATACAATGAATGATATCGGCGTAAGGCGGATGTGTACAAATAAAATCTACGCTCTCGCTTGGTATGAAAGCAAGGTTGCGAGCATCGCCTTGCTTGATGTAGACTTGGGCTGCATCCGAATAATCGAACATCGTTTTTTCACGACAACGCGCTAACGCAATGGGGTTGATGTCAACTCCGACAATATTACGATTGAGCTGTTGCGAAAAAGCAGACTCTCGCATAATCTGGCATATTGTTTGTTTGTCCGGCAACATATTAGTTCTTATAAAAATATCAAACGCTTGATGAAACACAGGTTTTTCAAATATTTTCGCATCAACGTTAAGAGTTTTTCTTTATACGGCAACGACATTACCCGCTTTGCATCTGGCGTCAATCGATATCCGCGTTCATGATCTGCAGTCGCAAATCGCTCTATGAAACCAAGATATTCACAAGCAGAGACATAGTAATTTGTTTGTCGCGAGTCAAATTCATATTTTAGCGTAACTTCGCTCCGTGTAAGTTCCTCACTATGAAGCACTGAAAGCAAATCCAATATACGGGGAAATGAATCCGCCTGCGGAAAAGTAACATCTGGCTCCGTACCGACAGGGGTGTTTTGCCAGGCCTCAATAATATCTTGTAAAATAATGTCTTCATCCGCGAACGTATAGGTTTTATAACTTTTCAACGCTATGGAATTATAATCCCGCTTGTCCTCAAAAGCATATATGAAAACGTGAAACACATCATTCGAGAACGCTAAAAATGCAGGAATGATCGGTTTGGAAATTTTCGCACTCCAAAGTCTATACGGATAGTATAGCTGCCGTATCAGCAATTCTTCGGAAGCTTGGTTTTTCGCTTCGCAAATAAGAAATGCTTCCGGACTCTCAAAACCTGCGTCAATCTCAACCTGTGAATTCCTAACTTCGACTATAGTCGGGTATTGCGGCTGCAATCTGTTTCGAATAGAAAAAGAGAATAGACCGGAGCCCATTCTGCCGTTCACGGTAAAATTGACTTTGTCGCTACCCATAACGTCTTGAATGATTCCACTGTTATAAGCAAAAAACAAGGCCGATGCTTCACTGTAAAGATTATCAGGGCTAAGTGTTTCAAGGTGTGGATTTTCGACTTGTTTTGGTCTTATTGCTTGGTAATGAATTGGTTCATGTGTTACGAACGGCCCAATAAGATACTCGCCTCGTGTCACCGGGAGAATGGACAATTTATTTGTTCGGAATATTTCCGGCAGATGTACAGACTGGTCAAACTTTGCCATTAACCGCGCTTCATGAACTTCATTTATCTGTGTAGCCGCAATGCGGAAAGAACCCTCCGCATTTATCTGCGCGAGAATATCGTGCTGTTTAAATAGTTGCTCCCAGGCCCTGTCGATTTTAATTGGACTATCAGACACGATGCCTACCTCCAGTTTTTTATCAGCACTTCATCTACTTCGCCACGCCCTGCGCTGTCGGAGTTGATAGCGCGTTTGGCTTTTACTTTAATAATTTCAAAGCGATTATCGTCGTAAAGTTCGCGGATAAACGGCGTATCGGAATTACTCAATAGACATAGCGCCAACTCCTGTACGTTCGATAAACACATCTCGTAAGCGGCGTTGCTCATCCTCTCCAAATCCTCCGACCTAATACCCCGTGAAGTTGGTATTATTCACGCTGTGATATGGTGGATCGAAATATATAAATGAACCGCGTTCTGCCGTTTCTACCGCATGCGCAAAATCACCGTTACATATCTCTATTTCCACATTTTCATAATTGAAATACCGATGAATGGCCCGTAGAACCGGCTCATCGCAAATAAGCGGATTGGCGTAGCGTCCGCAGGGAACGTTGAATAACCCCTGTGAATTCACGCGATATAGCCCATTATAGCACGTTTTGTTGAGGTAAATCAACCGTGCTGCCTTCTGAACATCCGATAAGCCCGTAAACACCTTAGCATTGCGATCCTGTTCTCGTATCTGATAATAGTATTTTTCGTTGTTGTTCAATTTATGCTAATTCAGTTCGCTAATCAATCCTTCTATGTGATTGCGAATAACTCTATATGTTAACACAAGTTGTTCGTTGTTGTCGTTGACTACGGCACGACGAGGCTGGCGGTCAAAAAATAAGGCACCAGCGCCAATAAACGGCTCATAATAACGCAAATTGCCCAAATTGGCAGGAAGATGTTTTCTGATCTCTGGCAAAAGCTGGCGCTTCCCTCCCGCCCATTTAAGGTAAGGCTTGATCAATGGGTCTTTTTTTCTTCTGGTCATAAATGCCACTCCCAAAGCTAAATATTCTTCCAACGGCCAGTTTTTGCAATCTCAGGTATAACTTCATTTTCATTTCTGCAAATTGCATTTTGTGTAATCGGAACACCTTTGCGAATCTGTGCGGCTTTAAGCACGGGAAGAATAACACCTTCTATATTTCGCGAGGCTCCGCAGCTTCCGCAATATCAGAATAGCCATAAAGTTAGTTGAAATTTCTTTTGCTTCGCGGGCAAGAATCCTCTCCATTTTTTCCCCGCACATGTGCGCACCGTAGTTTCTTTCCAAGCGGGGACAACTGAAGCAATATCCTTATAGGTAAAAGGACATAAAGAACTTGCTGCATCTTAAAAAAATGCATAAATCCGCTTAAAATTTTCTAGATTGTCCTTTCTGTCCATTATATGACCCCATACTCATTTTAGCACAAAAATAAAAGCGAACGCCTCCCCGACGGGGAAAGCCCGTGTGAAAGGGTTCGCTTTTGTTACTAATGGCGGAGAGGGTGGGATTCGAACCCACGTGGGATTGCTCCCAAACTGATTTCGAGTCAGCCCCGTTATGACCACTTCGATACCTCTCCGTATGCGCCAGCCCCTGCGCCCTGGATGTTTACGGAACCGCAACCCCGGGGCGGGCTTGCATTTGACAAGATACACGATTATAATGCGATTGTCAATAGCATATTTATGATTTGTCGGCAGGGGGGCATATATTGGCAGGGTTTTTGAAGGTCGTCGATATAAAGTACGATATGCCGGACGCCGGGCTCGCGATCCGGCGCGTGACTTACAATATACGCAACGGCAAGGTGCTCGGCGCTGCGGCCGTCAAATTCATCCACGGGTACGGATCCACCGGCAAGGGCGGCAGGATACGCGTGGAGACAAGGCGCTATCTCGAGGAACAGCGTCAAAAACGCCGCATTCGCGGCTTCATCACGGGGGAGGACTTCTCCATCTTCGACGAGCCGACGCGCGCCGCTTTCGCCCTCTGCGACGACTTGCGCCGCGACCCCGACCTCGATCGGCACAACAACGGCGTGACAATAGCCATTTTGTAACATTTTATTTGGCGTTTGTAACTAATTTTTGAGGTGAAACAATGCACGAACTTTTTGTGTCCGGCGGAACCCTGCCGGAGGCTTACCATGCGGCGCTTGCGGCGCTTCATGGGCAAAACAGCGTTTTGGCGTGTTCGGATTACGGCACGCGGCAGAAGGAGGCCTCCGTAACTTTCGTCTCCGGGATCCCGCTCGGGGAGCCAATGATAAGCCGGCTGTTTATCGGGGACGCGCGCGCGCTTGAGCAGTACCGACAGGAGATGCTCGACGGCATTTTGGATTTCGAAGTGGATCTGGGCAACTGGGAGTACACGTACCACCGGCGCATGGAGTCCCAGGTGCCGTGGGCGATCGACGAACTGCGGCGCAACCCGGACTCCCGGCGCGCCGTGATATCGCTGCGCGACGATACAGACATGGAGTCCGGTTCGCCCGCTTGCCTACAGTCCGTGCACTACCTGATACGAGGCGGCTCGCTGCACTGCAAGGTGTTGTTTCGCTCCAACGACGCCGCCAAGGCCGCGTACATGAACGCCTTCGCGCTCGTCATGCTGCAAAAACGCGTGGCTGACGCGCTCGGGGCAGCCGTAGGCACATACACGCACCGCGCGAACAGCTTCCACGTGTACGAGCGCGATTGGCCGATGTTTGATGCGTATGCCAAGCGGATAAAAGACGGCGCGAACCTCACGTACAACTACGCGGGCGACTGGGACGCGCTCATGGAGGACTCAAAGGCAGAGATCGCCGAGACCGTGCGCCGGCTCAGGGAGGGGCGCTGATGGCCGGAGCGGAGTACGCAATGTGCGCGCCGTGCCTGTTCGGGCTCGAGGGCATCGCGGCGGACGAACTGCGGCGGCTCGGCATGCAGGGCGTGCGCGCGGAGAACGGGCGCGTACTGTTCGACGGGAGCGCCGGCGACATGGCGCGGGCTAATATATGCCTTGCCACGGCGGAGCGCGTCTTGATTGTGGCGGGCGTCACGCGTGCCGACACTTACGACATGCTGTTCGAGGGCGTGCGCGCGATGCCCTGGGAGAGGTTCATCCCGCGCGACGGCCAATTCCCCGTCAGCGGTCACTCGCTCAACTCCGCCCTGCACTCCGTACCGGACTGCCAGCGAATCATCAAAAAAGCCGTCGCGCGCGCGCTGACGGAAAAATACGGCGTAGAAAGGCACCCCGAGACGGGCGCGCGCTATAAAATCCGATTCGCCATCATGAACGACACCGCCTCGGTATACCTCGACACCACCGGCGCCGGGCTCC
>JAITDJ010000185.1 GCA_031282635.1 Clostridiales bacterium | reverse complement strand
CTGATTATTTAGTACTCAGATTCATACATAATCAAACAAAATATTGCCTTACTCAAATTGAATATATTGCTAAATCGTTGTTTTGGAACTATATTACCAGCTTACCTATTTGACATTGATCCCTATACTAATTATATTAATGGTATTTATTTTATTTCATACATTCTTAGGTTCAGTTTTTCCAATACTTTGGCAAGGTAAACGTGAGATGGAGAAGGATTTTACAAAAAACCAATATTTAATTCTAATCATTAAAGACTATCTTGCTAGATTGAATTATGATGTATATATCCATTCTTCAGAAAATGGTACGATGTTTGCTGGATTAGATTACGGTGATATTCCTATAAATAATGAAGAGGTTCTTGATGCAATAAATTTACTATTAGATCGATATGAATATAGCGTTATTGAAAAAACCGGTAATTTCATTTTATTTATAAGATGGTCTTCGTTAAAAGAAGCACGAGGGGCAGTTTACACAATAGATGGAAGTATTCCGGAAACCTCAGCCTTGCCGTATCTAAAAAAGATAGAGCCGATGTCAAAAGACCGATGCTTTTATTTTGAAGAAGATTAACATCACAGTCAACCACCCCGCGCACAAGGCGCGAGCAGTGCTGACGAGTAAAAGTTAATCAAATCGTCTAGCTCGGATAGTTCGCAGCCGATGCCATAATCGGGGATGCAAAGGTAATGCTCTTAGCAATTATCTGATGTTCGACGAAAACAAAAAAGATCTATAATGATAAAACCGAACATCAGATAATTGCCAGAACGAAACTGCGGTCGGTTTTTTGAGCCATAAGCTATGGGGAATCATTATAGACCTTTAGATCAAAAAAAATAACAATATATAACGCAAATAAGTTTAACAAGCAGGTGCATACGGAATACTAAGAAAGAAGGGGTAAAGAAGCATAGTTGCCCCCTCCCCACTAAAGAGGCTAAATGCTAAAGTATTCAGTTGCACAAAATTCAAGGTAATGTTAAGGGTAATGCTCTTTTAGATAGAGTATGGCCACAAGAAGGGCATACAGTAATATCAATGCCAATAAGTTTCTTTATTAGTTCAAGTGTAGATAGAACAATTTTTTCTGGCCTGAGAAAATTGAGTAATTTACTGCACAGCCTAAGTTTATTAGCTTTAACAGCGGAACCAAGAAAACCGTAATGCCGTATTTTAGTAAATTGCGGCGGAAGAGCGTGCAGCAGGAACCTGCGCATGAATTCCAAAGCTGGGAGCTTCATTACTTTCTCTTGGCTGCCGTCCTTATAATCACGCCATTTAAAACTGACAATACCATCAGCGTAATCAATGATACGGTGATTTGACATAGCAACGCGATGAGTATAACGTCCCAGATACTCCAGGACTGACAGCGTCGTTTTAAAAGGACGTTTGCAGTAGACATACCAGTCTTTATGGTAAAGCGTATTGAGGAGGCTGTCAAACTGTGATAATTCCGCCAAGTATTCCTGCGAACCGTTTAAATCAAGTTTAGCCTGTTTAAGATAGTAAAGAAATTTACCTCTGAATTTACGGCTCATAACCTTAGCAGGAAGAAAGAATTTCTTGCCCCGCTCCTTCCACTTGACGTCAGGCGACAGGCCACCCCCAGGCACAATCATATGGACATGGGGATGAAGTGTCAATTTCTGACCCTAAGTATGGAGGACCGAAATAGCACCTATTTCAGCGCCCAGGTATTTAGGATCAGCAGCAAGCTCTTTCAACGTTTCAGAGGAAGCAAGGAACAAAATATTATAAATCACTTTTTGGTTTTGTAAAGCGATAACATCAAGTTCACTTGGTAAGGAAAAGACAATATGGAAATACGGGACAGGCAGCAGTTCAGACTGCCTATCCATAATCCATGGTTCAGTATTTCTGATTGTGTCATCGCAATACCTCTTCTAAATTTAATGATACTTAAATTGTTGGGAAGTATTGGATATTTTAAACAGCCTTACTACATATTTAGCTGCGAGCTTTATTGGTTTTAATTTTATGTATTGGTTTTTTTAATTTCTCCCTTTCCTTCGGCCTTGGGGGAGGGAAGGGTTGGGGATGAGAGGGGTTCGGGGATTAGTCGCGCGGCATTTGCCTTACGTGCTATATAACTTCGCCGCGCGTAATAATAGATTGCTTCTCGCATTAGCTGTGTTGCTTACCTTGAGTTGCTGACCACTGGCTAGCCAGTTTCGTTCTGCCATAACCATGTTTACCGACAAAAATGTGGAAAGATGAACCGGCGCCCTTAACAACGGCGTTATAGGTACCGCCCGAATGGTCAATGAGGTAAATACTCCCTTGCCAACGCTTCGCCGGGCTGCGTCTCTGGTACGGAAATGACAGTCGTACAGCATATTGAATTATCTCCTTTTGACGGCGCGCCATAGGTATCGCTGCACAACGGGGCAATGATCGAGAATCTAAGAAGGGCCATCTGACGCTGCATGTCTGCATCCATGATGTTTATCACCTCTTTGATAAGATCATGAGAATTATTTCTCATTTTCATTATTGCCTTTTCTATTTTATCTGATATTTTATTTTGACGTTTTAATCGCTTTTTTGGCTTGAATATATCGCCAATCAACAATTATCTCCGCCACTTCCATTTTAGCGTTTACTTATATGGCGGGAACCGAATTTTTAAGCTCAGACAGGGGTTTCGTATGACCCTATGTTTGTGCTCCTTTGTCGTGCAAAAATTTATTAATGTTAGGACTGACCTGTAACACGTATAGCACTGATCTGTAACCTGTATAGACAAAAACATCCGAGTATAAAAATAGTCCCGCATGGCACGCTATATTTAACCGATCCACACGCATTGATTTTTTAATTGAAAAATAATTCGGAAAGGAATATACTCTTATGAGTGCTGGATCATTAGATTAAACCGGCGAAAGCCGGTGAGATCGATGGAGGAATGATCAGTTTTGGAAGCGATAAGCTGCGGAGGGGTGGTCATCCATAAGGGAAAAGTACTTTTGCTGTATAAAAATCAGAATGGCAGGTATATGGGTTGGGTAATGCCAAAGGGTACATTGGAATCCGGCGAAACATATAAACAGACTGCTCTGCGCGAAGTTCGAGCAGAAACCGGGGTCATCGCCGCGATCAACCAATATATCGGCAAAACGCAGTATAATTTTCGCGGGAGTGACGACGTCATTAATAAAACCGTTTATTGGTATCTAATGACCTCCGACTCGTTTTACTGCAAGCCACAGGCCGAAGAATATTTTGCCGACGCCGGGTTTTATAAACAGCATGAGGCCTACCATCTGCTCAAATTTCATGATGAAAAACAAATTATGCGAAAAGCATACTCGGAGTATAACGATTTGAAACGTTCAAAGGATTGGCACTTACGTACCGACGTTTATTTCAAAAGCGTTTAAGGGAGCGCAACCGCGCTTTTCCGGGTGAACCTATGAAAGGATGTTGCCAATGAAACGGGTTTTATGCAGAAAACAGCAAAGAATCATAGTCTTTGTATCACTGCTGTTAGCGCTGTTAGCGGCGGTATGTTATATCCGCGGATTTCTCCTTGATGAGTGCGAGGATGACGAGGATGATAAAGACGAAGAGGAATTCATCGACGAAAACGGGGTATGTTACACCGACGAGAAAAATTTTGTGAATTAAAAAAGCGTTCCATATGGAACGCTTTTTATACTTTCCATGCTATCTCAATTCTCAGCGGATTCATCAGGATCGGCTTCTTCCGGATTTTGCGCCGCGTACAGTTCGTCAACCGCAATCATGCCGTCAGCCTCTCTCTTGGAAAGGCTTATCTTTTTATTCTCTTCGTCTATTTCAGTAACCTTAACCTTGATAATCTCGCCGACAGTCAGCTCGTCTTCGACCTTAATCACGTGCTTGGACGCTATCTGCGAGATATGAACCAACCCGTCAAGCCCGGGTTCCAGTTCCACAAACGCTCCGAATGTAACAATGCGCACAACCCTGCCTTCAACGATTCCGCCCACAGGGTATCTGGCGCTCACATTGTTCCAGGGATTTGAATCTATATCTTTCAGTGAAAGGGAAATTTTGCCCTTTTCTTTATTGAGATCGATTACCGTAACCGTTACTTTATCGCCTTCGCTTAATACATCCGATACTCTGCGAACACGGCCCCAAGACAACTCGGAAATATGGATCAGGCCGTCTACACCGCCCAAATCCACAAATGCTCCAAATGCCGCGATACGGCTCACAGCTCCGGTAAGTTTCTGACCTATCTGCACTTTTGAGAAGAACTCATCACGGCTCTTATTTTGTTCGATTGCCGCCAAATCTTTCCGGCCGGCCACAATACGCCGTTTTGTTTTATCCAATTCCAAAATGTTAAAATTAAATTCCTTCCCCTTGAAAACGGACAGGTCTTCAACATATCGGCTGGAAATCTGCGAAGAAGGCACAAAAACGCGCATGCCCTTAATTATCGCGATCAGCCCGCCCTTAACCTGATCGATTATCCTGCCGGGTAAAACGGCTTTATTTTCAAAGGCCTCCTCCAATTCGGAGAAATTTTTCTGACTGTCCAGCTTTTTTTTTGAGAGGGAAACATTTCCGTCACTATCGTTGACGCGAACCACAAATACGTCAATTTCATCGCCGGGTTTCAGCAGCGTGTTAATGTCGACTAAAGGGTCATCGGTGATTTCGCTTCTGGGTATTATGCCCTCATATTTATAATTCAAATTAACAGATACTTCCCCCGGCAAAACCTGAATCACTTTACCCTTCACAATGTCACCCGTATGTAAAGTGACTATAGACTCGTCCAACATTTCTTCAAAAGACTGGTTGCCGCTGGTGATTTCCAGTTCGCTCATAAATTTAACTGCCTCCTCTGTTATCGCCGGCGGTGTGGAAGCGCCAGCCGTTATTCCCATTTTATCATCAGAATTCAAAATATTCAACAACAAATTATGAATACTTTCGAGCCGGTATGATCGTTTACAATGTTGTTTGCATATATAATATAAATTCTCGGTATTTGAACTATCAGGATCACCTAAGACAAGCATCACGTCAACTGTTTCAGCCAGCCTGGCCGCTTCAGCCTGGCTCTCCCTTAAAGCGCCGCATAGGGTATTTTCGACTATTATATCCAGACTCAGCCCGCCCGCATAGGCTTCCATTACTGAAAAATCCTCGTAACTGTAAGTCGTCTGCGCCGCCAGCATATACTTAATGTTTGGATCCGATACAGCCGTCTTCAATTCTTCTAAACTTTTGACAACGACGCAGTTATCAGCGTGGCCCTGAATACCCAAAACTTCCGGATGCCGCCGCTCTCCGGCTATAATTAAACGTCGGCCTGAAGCGCGGCATTTTTCAGCCAAACGGTGTATACGTCTTACATACGGGCAGGTACAGTCAATATATGGGACTCCGCGGCTTTCCAATTCCGTATAAACAGACTCCGGAACGCCATGCGAGCGGATCACCACAGTTTCATCGGTAATACTGTCAAGGCTGTCTATAATGCGGACACCTTTTTTTTCCAGATCACCAGTAACGAACTTATTATGGATTAAAGGCCCATATGTACAAAGTTTCCGGGTCTTTACCGCTTCGTATACCGTATTGATCGCGCCCGCTACGCCAAAGCAAATCCCGGCGGTTTTAGCGACAGTCACATCCATCACTTTTCACCCGTTAGCCGGATTATCTGGCGCATAGTTTCTTCGGTAACCTCATTCAGCAGTTCGGTTTTCAGTTTAGCCCCTGAATATTTATCCAGATTTATAGGCTTACCGATATGAATACGCACTGTGGAAAATGTTTTATATGTCGCGGTTATGCCTACCGGTATAATAGGCGCCCGGGCCTTAATGCCAAAAAACGCCGCGCCCGACTTGTTATTGGATATATCGATAGTTTTCCGTCGCGTGCCCTGTGAGAACAGCAGCAGCGCCTCTCCGTTCTGAAGCAGCTTAATCGCGGTTTTGTAAGCTATGATATCGGTGGTCTCCCGATCAACGGGAAAAGCCCCTAAAGCGCCGATGAGCGCCGCCAGCGCCTTATTTTCAAACAGCTCCTTTTTTGCTATAAACTGAAGTTTACGCTTTACCGCTAATCCTACGAGGATAGGATCTATGGCGTGCGCGTGATTCGCGCAGAGAATAATCCCTCCGCTTTTGGGGATATGCTCCCGCCCGGTAACCTCAATGCGGAATTTGAGGCGGAATATTATCCCCGCCAATATTTTGGCTATAGCGTATACCATACAGTCCTCCTGTCTTTTCATATATAATGCACATCGCAGCTTCCATCACCTGAAGCGGACTCATATGAGTAGAGTCTATCAATACGGCGTCGGCAGCCCGTTTTAGCGGCGAATGCGCGCGCTGTATATCGCGACGGTCACGTTCCTCCAACTCACGCCTGATCTCGGCGAAATCCGAACTTATCCCCATATCATCCCTGTCTTTTAAACGTCTTCCGGCGCGCTCGTCTATATCGGCGTCCAGATATATTTTTATCTGCGCGTCCGGCAAAACCCGCGAGCCAATATCTCGGCCTTCCATCACGATATTATTGCCCTCAGCCGTTTTTCGCTGCAATATAAGCAGTTTATCCCGTACAGCCTGTATCACGGCCACTTTTGACGAGGCATCCGAAACCTCGGGCGTACGAAGCTCATCTGTCACATCGACGCCGTCCAATAATATTCTCTGGATATTATTTTGATTTTCTATTGATAAACACATATTCGCCAGAGCATTTTCCACTTGCTCCGCATCCGTAAGCGGAACATCTTTTTTCAGGCAGAAATACGCGGCAGCGCGGTACATCGCACCGGTGTCCACATAAATAAAACGCAGGGCCCTGGCGAGGTTTTGGGCAAGCGTGCCCTTGCCCACCCCGGCCGGGCCGTCCACAGCCACGGCAAAAAACCTGGCAAATTCCGGGCGGAGCCGCGCCGCTTCTTTCATATATATATGCCTCGCGGAGCTCTGCTCATCACCTGTTTCCGCAAGAACCATCACACGCAGGCATTTCGGCAGGCCGCTTTCGACATACATCTCCTGCTGGCACATGAGCCCAGCCTCCGTTATGCCCAATTCTCGGGCCGCGGCAGCGGGGTACGCCTGATTCAAATCGTTCGTCACAGAAAATATAACGGATATAATCTGGCGGATTTCCATACGGTTGATTTTTATAATCTCCTTAAGCATTTGTTTCGCGGATGAAAGAATGTCCTCCCGCGTATTATGATCTACGCTTATCGCTCCCCTAATCGCTATCATACTATTCCCTCCCGGCAGCGCGGCCGGCGGTAAAACCTGTAGAAAACGCAATCTGCAGGTTATATCCGCCGGTCAGCGCGTCCACATCCAGAATCTCGCCGGCAAAATACAGCCCTTTAACAAACTTTGATTCCATTGTTGACGGGTTAACCCCTTTAACGTCCACGCCGCCGCGGGTGATTACCGCGTCTTCAAAACCCGATAAGCCCGATATAGACAGCCGCAGGCATTTTATCAGCTGAACCAGAGTTTTTCTTTCGATTTTCGTTATACCATTTACTTTTTTTACGGGGCTGACGCCGGAAAGCCTTACTATTACCGGGATCAGCGCCCGCGGAAGCAGATCGTCCAGAGCGTTGATAAAATCCTTGTTTTTATATAATTGGAAATCCCGCAGTATACGAGAGTCTAAGGTATGTTCGTCCAAGGCCGGCTTTAAGTCTATATGGATCTCATACGCATCCCCATTGCCGTAAAACCGACTGGCCGACAGTATAACCGGGCCGGAAACGCCGAAATGCGTAAACAGCAGCTCCCCGAAGTCTTTATATACAACGCCCGTACTGTTTCTCATTACTATGCCCGCGTTTTTCAAAGCCAGACCCTGCAGCTCGGAAACCCATGGCTCTAATGTACGCATCGGCGTCAGCGACGGCCAAAGCGTTGTGACATTATGGCCGGCTTTTTGGGCAAAACGATATCCGTCGCCCGTGGAACCGGTAACGGGATATGAGAGCCCTCCTGAGGCCAAGATTACGCAGTCCGCTTTATATATACATTCACCAGCCTTTACCGTTTTTATCTTATCAAAATTTATATCCGCGACCGTGGCGTTAAGTCTTATGCCGACTCTGTTTTTCAGCAGATACCTTTCCATGGCCGAAACTATATCCTCGGCCTTCCCCGATTCAGGAAACACGCGTTGGCCGCGCTCAACCGTAAGTTTTACGCCCAGGTCTTCGAAAAATGACATGGTGCGCGCGCTGGAAAATTTAGCAAACGCACCGCGGAGGAAACTGGGATTGCCAGGGGTGTTGTCCAGCAGTCCGCCTGTGTCGCGGGCGTTGGTTACATTACAGCGTCCCTTACCCGTTATGGAAAGCTTACGGCCCAACCCGCCGTTTTTTTCAAGCAGCATAACCTCGCCGCCTTCGACCGCCGCCGCTCCGGCCGCCATCATTCCGGCCGGCCCGCCTCCGATTACAACAATACGCATGTTACCCCCTAAATTTCGTACTAAAGTGATTATATAGACATATACGTTATTTTGCAAGGCAATCAAAAAGTACGGCGCTTTATAGAGCCTTATCTGCAAATTTAACGCCTCAAACAGATAAGAAGGAGAGACAAAAACTGCCCCTCCTTCTTGTTTGTATCCAGGTAATTTCCATTGTCTTATTCCGGGATTCCGCCGCCGGGAGGCATATGGCCGCCCGCCGATACAGCTTGCCGAAAAACCGCGGTATCATGGCTGCGCGCCCCGTTTTGCACTAAAAATAAAAAATTTTTGGATACCGAAACTAAAGACAAACAGGATAACGTCAGCCGCCATTTTTGCGATAATTTCCGTTATTCCGCACGCGACGAAAACCTGCGTCAGCGCGCCGCCCGCCAGCATAATACAAACGAAAAGGACGGCGTATCTTACCCATGCGCCAACCACATTGCCGCCTTTCGTAAAAATCATGTTCCTGTTGATCAGAAAGTTACAAACGCCGGAAAACACGCGAGCGGCTGCCACCGAAAGCATAATACCGATTTCACCGCCGCAAAAAATCAGCGCCCGGAACAGTACGAATAATAGGATATCAATTCCGGAGCATACCAGCGAAGACAGGCTGAATTTAATGATTTCCCAATAGATGCGCGCGGAATCTTTCAGGGGACGAAAGTGTGAGGAACGATTTTGTCCGATATACAGCGTCCGAATAGGGATCCGTATAAACGCGGCGTCCTCTTTCGCCATTTTCAGCAGCATATTCATTTCATATTCAAACCTTTCGCCCTTAACCTGCCCGCAGCAGCGCATATATTTCTGCGGGACGCCTCGCAGCCCAGTCTGTGTGTCCAAACCTCTTACGCCGGTTTGCAGGTAGAACACAGCGGAGGTTATGCGATTGCCCCATCTGCTTTTCCTCGGTACGCCCTTGCCGGAAAAATCTCTGACGCCCAGAATCAAAGCGTCGGAATTTTCATTCAGCGCTGACGCCACGCGCCAAATATCCTCAGGGCTGTGCTGATAATCCGCGTCGGCCGTAATATATCCGACGACATTAGGATAGTTCTTAGAGATATAGCGGGCGGCGTTTTTCAGAGCAGCGCCTTTCCCGAGGTTCACGGGATGCCGGAGTACAATACAGCCGCTCTTCTCCAGCTTATCAAACAAAACGCACGACTCTTCGCCGCTTCCATCATCAACAATGACGAAAAGCGGATCAAACAAAGCGCGCGTTTCCTCTACCAGACGGAGAAGACGTTCATCAGGATCCAGTGCCGGTATTACCACGGCGTGTATTTTTTCCATGCTTATCATCACTCAATTCGCTTAGCCTGATGGCACGCTGATTGCTCGATCCCCTGAACGCGATGTCATAGCTTTTGTACTCGCTGATGAACGGCCCGTCAATAAGCGTATCGGAATAATCCAGGAGCGCGCGTACACTGCGGTCGGTCAGCGACAAATTCAACAATTCTTCGTAAATATACCCGGTATATGTGAAAACGTTATACCCCGCTTCTCGCGCGAGACGCGCCAGTTCCGCCATACCGCCGCTTTGACGGAACGGCTCGCCGCCGCTTAATGTAACGCCGTCCAAAAGGGGATTGAGCTTCATATCGGCTACGATCGTCGAAGGCTCGGTTTCGAACCCGCCGTCAAACGCCCAGGTACGCTCGTTGTGGCAGCCCTTGCAACGGTGGGGGCAGCCTTGCGCGAAAACAACGTAGCGCAGCCCCGGGCCGTCAACAATCGATTCTTTTATAACTCCCGCCAATCGCAGTCGATTCATATTATCTCAAGTTCCCTTTCGTACTCGCCGCCTATGCTATGCCTAACCCTGTCGCTTTCTTCCGCCAGTTTCGCGTCGTTAAACCTGTCGAGTGCGCCGACGAGATAGCCTGTTATACGACGGATCCGCTCAAATTTTGGCCCTTCGTCCTCGCGGCGTCCGCATTTAGGACACGTATCCCCGATTATCCCCGTGTAGCGGCAAACAGGGTCGCGATCCAACGGGTGGTTAATGGAGCCATAACCGACGCCGTGTTCTTTCATGGCGCGTATGACTGCCTCAAACGCCGCCAGATTTTCCGACGGGTCGCCGTCCAGCTCCACATATGTAATATGCCCGCCGTTTGTCAGTTCATGGTATGGGGCTTCTATCGCAATCTTCCTATACGCGCTTATCTGATAATAGACGGGGATGTGGAACGAGTTTGTATAATAATCGCGGTCGGTCACACCCTCGATAACACCGAAGCGTTTGCGATCCATTTTTACGAATCGCCCCGAAAGCCCCTCGGCGGGCGTAGCGAGAAGTGAGAAGTTCAGCTTGCGCCTGCGCGCTTCCTCGTCCGCCCTCGCGCGCATCCCGCCGATTATTTTCAGACCCAGACTCCGCGCTTCCTCTGTTTCGCCGTGGTGCCCGCCGATTAAGGCTTTCAGAGCCTCCGCAAGCCCAATGAACCCGATGGTCAGCGTTCCGTGGCGCAAGACTTCGCCTATCTCGTCATCCGGTTTAAGAGCGTCGGAATCCAGCCATATCCCATTACCCATCATAAACGGGAAATTTCGCGCTTTTTTACGGCATTGTATCGCAAACCGCTCCAAAAGCTGCTCGATACACAGATCGAGCATCCCGTCAAGCCGATTGAGGAACCTTTCAACAGAGCCTTCCGCCAATATGGCGCAGCGCGGCAGGTTTATAGATGTAAAGCTTAAATTCCCGCGACCTGACACAACTTCACGCTCCGGGTCGTAAATATTCGACACGACGCGCGTTCGGCAGCCCATATAGGCCGCCTCCGTTTCGGGCTTACCCGCTTTGTAGTACTTGATGTTGAACGGTGAATCCAGGAACGCGTAATTCGGAAACAGACGCTTCGCGCTTACGCGGAACGAGAGTTTAAGCAAATCGTAATTCGGATCGCCCTCGCTGTAGTTTACGCCTTCTTTTACCTTGAATATCTGAATCGGGAATATCGGCGTCTCTCCAAACCCAAGCCCCGCCTCAGTCGCCAAAAGCAAGTTCTCGACGACCAATCGTCCCTCAGGCGTCGTGTCCGTACCGTAGTTAATCGACGAGAACGGAACCTGCGCCCCGGCGCGGCTGTGCATAGTATTCAGATTGTGGATCAACGCCTCCATAGCCTGATATGTTTCGGCCCGCGTTTCCTCGTCGACGTGGCGGCGCGCGAACAACCGGCATCTTTTAACGACGTCGAGCGGGTAATAGGCCCCGAGCAAATCCGCTTCGCGGCGAGTATAGGTTTCGTCAAAGGACATGCTCGGCGATAATCCGTCAGTTGACAGAGCCGACCTCAATGCGCCGACCGCCGCGGAAACCCTGTTCGGCGTTTCGCCCGTCACTATCTCCAACGCGTGAATAAGATTGCGAAAATATCGTTTCGCATAGGTCTTTCTCACGCCGTCCGCCATGGCATAATCAAAGTTGGGTATGCTCTGGCCGCCGTGCTGGTCGTTCTGATTGGACTGTATGGCTATACACGCCAACGCGGCGTAGCTGGATATGCTGTTCGGCTCGCGCAGAAACCCGTGCCCCGTCGAAAACCCGCCCTGGAACAGCTTTTGAACGTCAATCTGGCAGCAGGTGGTCGTCAGCGTATAGAAATCAAAGTCATGGATATGTATATCACCTGAAGTATGCGCCTGCGCGTGTTCCGGCTTGAGTATATACATCTCGTTGAAAATCTTCGCGCCCTCTGATCCATATTTGAGCATCGCGCCCATAGCCGTGTCGCCATCAATGTTAGCGTTGTCGCGCTTCATATCGCTCTCGGCGGACGAGCGCGCCGTAATTTCCTCATATGTCCGCATCAGGCGCGTATTCATTTCACGGGCGCGTGTGCGCTCCGCCCGATAGAGAATGTAGCGCTTCGCGGCGTCGGCCAAATCAGCGTCGATAAGAACGCGCTCGACAATATCCTGAATCTCCTCCACAGACGGGCATCCGCGCGAAAAAGCCTGCCCGTCGGCAAACTCGGCGACGCGCGCCGCCAGATGAAGAGCTTGATCGGCGTCTCCGACGCCTGAAGCGCGAAGCGATTTCAGGATCGCATCGCTTATTTTCTCCAGATTGAACGGCGCTTGCCGCCCATCGCGCTTGATTATAGCGGTAATCATAACTCAGCCCTCCAACGTCAAACAGAAACAAAAAGCCCCCGAAACCAAACTCGCATTGGATTCCAGAGGCGCTAATATTCTAACCAGCCCAGCCTTCCCAAAGCCCTCGCTCCAGTGACCGGCGGGCGGGGCGTCGAATCTCTGAAATTTGCAGCGTTTATCCAATTTTCAAGTGTCACCAAAATGACAAGTTTTAATTATTGTACATCGCTGGTTTCGTATTGTCAATGGAAGGCGGTGCTGTGAAATCATATATTTAGGCCGTCTGTATCCGCAGACGGCCTAGCCTCAGCGTCTTTCAACTAAGAAATGAATTGACGTTTTGGTTAACCCATCAACCTCAATTTGTGAAAATGACGGGATACAAACTAATTCAATACCATTTGGCGCGACATAACCTCTGGCTATAGCGATACTCTTTACGGCTTGATTAACTGCGCTGGCGCCGATGGCTACCAGATCGACCTGCATACTATTTCGCGATATCGCGGCAATGGCCCCCGCCACCGATTTCGGTACGGAACTGGATGAAACCTTTAGCGTTTCCACATATTCTCCTCCCTGTCCTGCGTTATGTCTGAACATGATGTGATGATAAAGCCGTACAGAGATTTCTCCCTATTACGACATGTCATGCATTTATTCTGTGCAGGCGGGAAAAAAATATACTACATTTAATGCAGGCCCAGTTTCTTTATAGCCTCCGACGCCGCGCTCTGCTCGGCTTCTTTTTTGCTCCTGCCGCTGCCCACGCCGAGTACTTTACCGTTATGCCGCACCTTCGCCGTAAAGGTTTTATTATGATCCGGGCCTGATTCGTCGGTTATAACATAATTCAAAGGGATTTTACTATTTTTCTGGAACGATTCCTGTAAAAAGGTCTTATTATCAAATTGATCGAAACTTTCAGACTGCAGGCCGATCTCCTCGTCAAAACACTCATATATAAACGCCTGAGCCCGTTCAAACCCGCCGTCCAGAAAAAGCGCCCCTATAACCGCCTCAAAAGCATCGGCCAGCAAGGCGTCTCTAAAGCGCCCGCCCGTGCCCTCCTCGCCTCTGCCCAGACGCAGATACTCTTCAATGCCCGTTCCATGGCCTGTCTTTGCCAAGCTGGCCTCGCATACCAGCCCGGCGCGAAATTTGGTCAACTGCCCTTCATCATATTCCGGAAACCGCTTATAGAGTAATTCGCTGATCACCACTTCAAGAACCGCGTCCCCGAGAAATTCCAACCGCTCGTTATGCTCCGACGAGTCCGGCGACTGTTCGTGCGCGTAGGAGCTGTGCGTAAAAGCCCGCTCCAGTAAGCTGACGTCGTTAAATGTATACTTGAACTTTTCAAAAATCTTCTCGTACATAATTATCGCGCGTTTTGCAGAAACGCGACGGCATCCCCCACCGTCACTATTTTCTCAGCGTCCTCATTGGAAAATTCCAGGTCGAAAATGTCTTCGAGTTCAGAAATAATCTGAAAAACGTCCAATGAATCGGCCCCCAAGTCTTTGGTAAAGGACGTGTCCATCGTTATCTTATCTTTGCTGACGCCCATTTGCTCAACGATAACATCACGTATTTTCTCAAATTCCATTACTCTGTCTCCTCTTTTATATTATCTTTTTGTATACTCTCCGATATCCTCCTCGTTATACCCTTTTCCGTAAATTCCGTACAGAGTCTTACAGCCGATTGTATAGCCTTGGCGTCCGAACTGCCGTGCGCTTTTACAACAAGCGCTTTAAGCCCCAGGAATGGCGCGCCGCCTACTTCGCTGTAATCAAAGCTCTTCTTAAGATTTTCAAACGCTCCTTTAGCCAGTACGGCGCCGATCTTAGATAGCATGGACGACATCAGTTCTTTCTTTATCATGCCCAGCATGGCTTTAGCAAAACCTTCAGTGTATTTCAGCACCACATTACCGGTAAACGCGTCGCAAACGACCACATCCGCCGCGCCCAGAGGCATGTCGCGCGCCTCAATGTTACCGATGAAGTTAATGTCTGAGGTTTCTAACAAACCGTAGACTTCTTTAGTCAGCGTATTTCCCTTTTCTCGCTCCGCGCCGATATTCAAAAGACCCACGCGCGGTTTTTTTATATTCAGAACGTATTCCACGTATATGGCGCCCATTTTAGCATATTGAAGCAGATAGCCGGGTTTAGCGTCAACATTCGCGCCGCTGTCAATCAGAAATGAAAAGCCCTTCGCATTAGGCAGCAACGTACCCAGCGCGGGCCGTTCCACGCCTTTTATCCGACCGACAATCAGCGTCGCGCCGGTTAGCAGCGCCCCTGTGGCGCCGGCGGATACAAACGCCTGAGCCTGTCCCTCTTTCAACAGGTTAAGGCCCTTAACCACGGAACTGTCTTTTTTCTTGCGTATGGCGGCTGTGGGCTGTTCGTCATTTCCGATGATTTCAGCGGCGCCGATTATCTTTACCCGTCCGGCGTCGTATTTATACGAGGAGAGTTCGCGTTTAACAACGTCCTCCCTGCCGACCAGCAGGATACTTAGCCTTTTGTCCTCCAGCGCCCCCACCGCACCTTTGACTATTTCTTTAGGGGCATTGTCGCCGCCCATGGCGTCCACAGCAATAAAAATTTCAGCCAAAACCCCTCGCCTCTTCTCATATCCGTTTCAATGTTATCCGCGAAAAAAAGACAGCCTATGGCTGTCTGTATCTTCGCTTACTCCGCGATCTTCAGCACTTCTCGTTTATTATAAGAACCGCAGGAACGACAGACTCTGTGGGACCGCATGAGTTCCCCGCACTTACCGCAGACAACCAGGCTGGGTAACGCGATTTTCCAGCTTTGGGCTTTTCTTTTATCCCTGCGGGCTTTGGAGTGTTTGCCCTTTGGGCAGATAGACATACCGGCTCACCTCCTTAAATTTCGTAGTAACTCAAAACGCGGATCAGGCTCGGGCCGGCATCCGCAGTCTTTTTCATTTAAATTTTGGCCGCATTTCAGGCATAACCCCTTGCAGCCGGTCGAGCAGATAAATGACAAAGGGAAATTCAGCAGCAGGTTTACGCGCAGCGCCTCGGATATATCGATCATATCTCCGGAAAACAGCCAAACATCCCCATCCTGCGAAACATGCTTTTCAAAAACCTCTGATACCGTAAACTCTATCGTATGGTTGAACGGTCGCAGACAAAAATCACAAACAGCCGCTAATATGGCGCTCGCTTCCAAACGCAGCAAATATCGGGCGCCTGCCCTGTTCAGAGCGCCGATAAAATTAACAGACACAGC
>JAITDJ010000163.1 GCA_031282635.1 Clostridiales bacterium | reverse complement strand
GGTGATGATCGCAAGAAGATACCCGCTATATACCGCTCGGATCGACCAGAACAGATTGACGCTAATGTGTCGTTTGTATTTTTGTCTGATGTTGTGCAGACATTAGGCGGGATGAGCGTGTATTCCGACCAGGGCAGAACATCGCTGGTAACCATGCCCAAGCTTTATACCTTTGAAGAAAAATTATCTTTGTTTTTTAATTATGAGGATAGGTACGACTTTAACGATTATACTGTCGGGCATAAAGGGTACGCTTTCCAGCAAGGACCAATTGAAGTTTTACATATTTATTATAAAGAGGGTTATATGCGTGACTTACTGGCGGACGTACCGACGAACGCGGCATACCGTGACCCCGCTATGAATGGGGCAGGCTACATAACGGATATAACTGACGTTAATTTCAGCGAAGATGGTAAAATTATGACGTTTCACTATTACTACGGTGGCGGCAAAACAGTTACCATTGACTTGCCAAGCGCCAAAGTAGTTAGTATAGACTAAAGGTAAACAATGCTTTTAATCTGTTGAATATGCCTTTGCGTCTATTTATAAAGAGAATAGAATTAAATGAATAAAGATTATGAAAGCAAAAAAACTGCGCCTAACAGGTTTGTATATGCTTCGCCGCTAAAGCGGCTCGGGGTTCCGGCTGGCCGGGTCATTCGCCGCGCTCATTTCCACGCCAGCCTTCACCCACATTTTTAATACCATCTATACATCATGCAGGATTTATCATGAAAATAGCAATTTTTCATGTAAATTATCCATTATCCAAGAACCGCGATTAAAACCGCCTTAATAGTATGCATCCGGTTTTCGGCTTCATCAAACACTACTGAGCGCGGATCGCGGAACACTTCATCCGTCACTTCACGTACATCCAAGCCTAAAGCGTCGGCTTTTTTCGCGAATGTCGTTTGAAGATCGTGAAATGAAGGCAGACAGTGCATAAAGACGCCATCCGGGCTCGCCAGTTTACTGAATAATTCTTGATTCAGCCTATATGGGGTTAGCAGTTTGACATGCTTTTCCAATTTATCCTCGTCGCCCATGCTTACCCATACATCCGTATAAACCACATCCGCTTCCCGAACATCATTGGGGTTTTCCGTAAAACGCACTGAACCGCCTAACGCGGCGGCCGCCCGATTGCGCTGCTCAATCAAGCCGTTGTCTGGAAATAATTCCCTTGGTCCTAAACCTGTATACTCAAATCCCAGCTTTGAGGCGGCTATCATCCACGCAAGCGACATGTTGTTACGCGTGTCACCGATGAACACCACTTTGCATTTATTAAGAGGTTTGTCCAAATGTTCTTCCATAGTCATTAAATCGGCCAGTAACTGCGTCGGGTGATCTATGTCGGTCAGGCCATTGAACACAGGCACGCCTGAAAACTTGGCCAGCTTTTCCAAAACGGACTGATCGAAACCGCGGTACTCAATGCCGTCATAGAATCTGCCCAATACACGCGCCGTATCTTCCAAAGACTCTTTTTTATTCATCTGCGAGTTGGTTTGATCCAGAAATGTGGTATGGGCGCCTTCATCAAACGCCGCGACATCAAACGCGCAGCGCGTGCGCGTGGATGTTTTTTCAAATAAAAGTACGATATTTTTGCCTTCTAGCAGCGAGCCTTTAATACCCGCTCTTTTTTTCGCTTTCAGGTCATGCGATAAATCCAGAAGATAGCGTATCTCTTCCCGTGAAAAATCCATCAGGGTTAAAAAACTGCGACCGCGCAGGTTAACAGGCATAAAGCATACCTCCTTAAATTTTAATTTTTGTACATTTCAGTATTATTCTGTCACACTCAAATACATAGGGAAATATTAACCGCGGTTCTTTAAAAAATCCAAAACCTCATCCTGAATCCGTTCCCAGTCGCCGCGCGTTAAGTACGTGTGATACGAATCATTCAAAGTAATAATCTTATGCCTCGAATGAATCAGACCCTTATCAAACAGCTTAGAGCTTTTAAACGAGGCGGTTTCATCGTTTTTGGAGTGTATAACCAGTGTTGGGATCGTTATTTCGCCTAACCGCTTCTTTACTGTTCGCATCAGTTTATGCGGCTGAAGCAAAACATTCAGACACATAACATAAGCTGGGAACCCGCATCTGACGCTGACTAAATCACGATATGCTTTACTGATCTCGTCGTCTTTACGGCCTATATGGGTACGGAATCTAGTTAACAGCGCGAACGGGTTAATCAGATAGACTTTCAGCGGGGTGAATAGCAGCACGGCTCTTCCAATTTTATAACCTGTATCCAGCGAAACCAGCAGAGCCAGCAGGCCGCCTATTGAATGACCCACCAGGTCGATCTGATCATAATGGCCGTATTTATCCAGTTCCGTTTTAATATGGGTTTCCCAGTCAGACATTCTCGCTTTGGCAAATTCCATAGCCGGGGCGCCATGCCCTGGCAGTAAAACGGACATGACTGAAAACCCGTGTTCATAAGCCGCTCGCATCAAAACGCGAAATATGTCGGGCGTGCCCATAAACCCGTGTACAAAGACAATCAGGCGTTTGCTGCCGGGGTTTTCAAGGTATTCGGGTTCGTGCGTACGATCACCCTTTCAATTAAGCAGACGAGCAGACGATATGAATAATATAATTATCTCATGAATAATACTGGATATCAACGCTTTTATTTGTTATGCTTATAAGCGAAGAAAAATTTTCCAAATAGTAAAAAGCTCAATAGCAAAAAAACATACCATATGACATCACACAAATCCATCCCGCGCCGCTAAAGGCCGCACAGCGTCAAGACACTATAAACTTGCGGCGGATGCTATCGCTGCGCGGTATAACCTGTTTTATTTAATAGAAATGTAACAACTTGTGGATATTATTGCTGTATAATAATTTGCAACTTTCATGCCGTGGAGATTCCTGATGAAAACAAACGAATTTTTTTATGACCTCCCTGCGCGGCTGATCGCTCAAACCCCCTTGGCCGATCGCAGCGCTTCGCGTCTGATGATACTTGATAAAGAGACAGGCGCCACAGAGCACAAATATTTTCGCGATATCGCGGATTGTCTTAACGCGGGCGACTGTCTGGTTATAAACGATACGAAGGTTATTCCCGCGCGGCTGATCGGTCAGAGCGAAACCGGCGCGCGGGTGGAGATCCTGCTGCTGACGCGACGTTCCGGGCACGTTTGGGAAACGCTGGCTAAACCGGGCAAAAAGGCTAAACCGGGCGCTGTCATTAACTTTGGCGGCGGAGAACTAAGCGCTCGGGTTGATGAAATACTCGATGATGGGAAACGGCTGATTACCTTCACTTTCAATGGCATTTTTGAGGCTGTTCTGGATAAACTGGGCAAAACGCCCCTGCCTCCATATATCACCGAGGAACTATACGATGAAAATCGTTATCAGACAGTCTACGCTGTGCATGAGGGTTCCGTCGCCGCGCCAACAGCAGGTCTGCATTTTACTGAAAAGCTGCTGCGTCGGATTGAGTCGAAAAATGTTCATATTGCCCGCTTAACCCTGCATGTAGGGTTGGGTACATTCCGCCCGGTTAAAACGGAAGACATAAATGATCACAAAATACACTCCGAATACTACAATATAGAAGATTCTCAAGCGGACATAATAAACAGCGCCAGACGAGCGGGCGGCAGGATTATCGCCGTGGGTACCACAAGCTGCCGGACATTGGAAAGCGTATCGGATACGGATGGAAATGTACACGCCGCTTCCGGCTGGACAGATATTTTCATTTACCCCGGATATCGGTTTAAGGCGTTGGACGCGTTAATCACTAATTTTCATCTGCCTGAATCTACTTTATTGATGCTGGTTTCCGCGCTGTGCAGACGCGAAAATATCATGCGCGCGTATCAGGAAGCAATAGACAACAATTATCGTTTCTTCAGTTTTGGAGACGCTATGTTTATTAAATAGCGGCAGGGAGAGGTTCGTTTGTATAAAATGGCACTGCTGGATATTGACGGCACTTTACTTACCACATGGAAAATCGCCACGCAAAAGACAAAACAGGTTATCAAACGCCTGATGGATAACGGTATTGTAGTATGCCTGTGTACAGGGCGTAATATCAGCAGCACACTGCCGATTTTGCGATCCTTCGGCATCACGTCCCCATGCATGTGCATCGACGGCATAATTATGTACGATCCCCCGCGAAAACGGATCATTTATGAAACTAAATTGCCTAACGGTATTATGCGTGAGATACTTGATATCGTGCGTACGCGCAATGTGAACGTGGAAGTCGTAACCAAACGTCATTATTTCTGGTACATTCATGATAAAAACATCGGCGGGTATGACTTTTATTCGACGGGCGGCGTCTCTGCGCCCGCTATGGTTGTCGCATATATATATAAATATATGTTTGGCGTCCGAAATATAAAAAGCCTGGAGCGGTTTTACCGGGAAGAGGAGCAGATATACGAGATTGTGGCCATAGGCGGCGCGTCTGAAACCGACGCCATTAAGGCCTCGCTAGCCAATCATGAGAACAAAGACATCCACACGCGCCTGATGTGGGGAAATCAACTGTTTATCACAGCTAAAGGCGCTGGCAAATCGGAGGGTTTGCGTATCCTGTGCGATCATTTCAATATCGCGCCCGCTGAAGTTGTAGCCATCGGCGACGACGACAATGATATAGATATGCTGGAAGCCGCGGGAATGGGCGTGGCAATGGGCAATGCGCGCGAACATGTAAAAGCCGCTGCGGACTATATTACGGAAGCTAATGACAACGACGGCGCGGCAAAGGCGCTGTCGGATCTGTTCTTAAAAAACAGGTAAGGCTGAAAGGACTGTTCTATGGCCGGTTTTGTAAGTTTAGAGCGTGTAAATAAGCGGTACCATATGGGGGAGGTTGTTGTCACCGCGCTCGAAGACGTATCCTTTGATATAGAAAAAGGCGAATTCTGCGTAATCGTCGGCGCGAGCGGCGCGGGAAAATCGACGGTGCTCAATATTCTGGGCGGGATGGATACCTGCGACGACGGCCGCGTGGTTGTGGACGGCCAAAACGTTCATGATTACGGGCGCAGACGGCTTATTACCTACCGACGTTATGATATAGGCTTTGTGTTTCAGTTTTACAATCTCATGCATAACCTGACAGCGATAGAAAATGTGGAGTTGGCTACGCAGATATGCCGAAAACCGCTGGATCCCGCCGAGGTAATGGCTCATGTCGGCTTGGGCGAGCGTATGAATAACTTCCCCTCGCAATTGTCGGGCGGTGAGCAGCAGCGCGTATCCATCGCGCGGGCTTTAGCCAAAAATCCCAAATTGCTGCTGTGCGACGAACCAACCGGCGCTTTGGATTATGTAACAGGGAAGGAAGTTTTAAAATTGCTTCAGGACACCTGCCGTAAAGAGGGCATGACCGTCGTGGTTATCACGCATAACCTGGCAATCGCCCCCATGGCCGACCGCATTATAAAGATGAGGAATGGGCGCGTGTTGGAAATGTCTGTAAATACAAAAATAATACCCGTAGAGAATATTGAGTGGTAAAGATGAGGAGGCGGCCTATTGAAACAAGCCCTGCGCAAGGATGTTACCCGTGAAATAAGGCATACCTTGAGCCGGTTTATAGGCATATTAGTTATTGTGGCTCTGGGCGTCTCATTTTTTACCGGACTGGGCGCGACAGGCGTTGATATGAAATTGACCGGCGACGAATATTTTGACGCGCAAGGGCTGATGGACATCCGTGTAATCTGCACTTACGGTCTGACTGATGATGATATTCAAGCCATACGCGGGGTTCAAAACGTGTCGGCGGTTTATCCCTCATATAATATAGACGCGATGGTTACGCATAACGGCGTTTCATATATAGCAAAGGCGCATAGCCTTGAATCGGTTAACAGGCCTTCGCTGATTTCGGGGCGGTTTCCCGAAAAGCCGGGGGAAGCCCTTGTTGAGCAAGATTTTCTCGGTCTGAAGCCGGGAGACATTTTTAAGCTCGTCAGCGGGAAGGATACAGATATCCGGGTTAATCTGCGCACCGATACGTTCAGGATTGTGGGCGTCGCGCTTTCACCGTACTACATATCAAGGGAGCGCGGTTCCAGCTCTATCGGCGACGGCTCTGTCGATTATTTTATTTATATAGATCCGGACAACTTTTTGGAAACGATATACAGCGAGGCGTTTGTACAGCTGAACGGCATAAAGGATCTCCTGTGTTTTGAGGACTCCTATCAGGATATTGTGGATAAGGCTGTTGATGATCTCGAAGATTTGGCGGATATCCGTGCTGCGGCGCGGTATCGGGAAATGACGGACAGCGCGTATAATAGCCTGGCTCTGGCGCGGACTCGGCTTGAGGCGCAGGAAGCCCAGGCGCGCCAGGAACTTGACGCGGGCCGGCGCGTGATAGATGAAACGCAGTCGGAATTGGACGGCGCTGATTACGATATGCCGCGGCGGCAGACGATAATAATTGAAAGCCTGCGGGAACTTGACGCGCGCGAATCCCAGGTTCAATCTGGGTTGCGTGAAATAAATACGGCTGAGTTGAATTTAGACGAGCGAGAATTGGAATTAATTCAGGGTGAACGCGGCGTTACGGAGCAGCGCGGCGAATTGGATAGCCAGTCGTCCTTATTGGCCGTACGATCCCAGAGGATCGCCTTGCTGGACATGGCCGACCCTGAAAATCAGAGGTTGAAAGCTGAACTAGACGCCGCTGGGGCGGGCATCGCCGCCGGTTACGAAGCACTCAGCGCGTCAATGGCTGAAATCGAAGCCGGAAAAAAGGCCATAAGCGAGACGCGCGAAGGGTTGCTAAACACTGAAAGAAGTTTGAAAAACAGTTTGCTGACCATATCCGAAAGCCGCGAAATTCTGCGCGCGGCACAGAACGAGTTGTTTTCCGGCGCGTTGGATATATCGGGCGGACGCCGCCAACTGGACATTTCACAGGCTGAGTTGGCCCAGTCGCGCCTGAATATAACGAAAGAACTGGATATAGCGTGGGATGATATTAATAATGCGCAGCAAAATCTGGACGATTTGGACATGCCGGAGTGGTATGTGCTGGACAGGAATTCTAACCCCGGTTACGCGAGCTTTAGCCAGGATACGGATAAGGTGACGGCTATCGGGCGTGTGTTCCCGCTGGTGTTCTTTCTGGTCGCCGCGCTGGTAAGCCTTACCACCATGACGCGCTTGGTTGAGGAACGCCGCACAGAAATCGGCGTGTTGAAATCATTGGGCTACGACAACCGCGCCATTATTTCCAAATATGTGTTTTATGCGACCGCGCCGACTATTGTCGGCGGGCTGGCGGGCGGATATGGGGGCATGAAGCTGTTTCCCGCGGTGATAATCCAAGCATACGGTATGCTTTATACGCTGCCCCGAACCTTAACCCCCATCAGCGCGGAGTATTGGCTTGTTGGAGTGGGTATAGCGCTGTTCTGCACTGTCACGGCGGCTGTGTCATCCTGTATGAAAGAGCTGGGTGAAATGCCCGCGGGGCTTATGCGGCCCAAGGCGCCCAAGGCTGTCAAAAAAATCTTGCTGGAACGAATTAGCGTTTTTTGGAAGAGACTTACATTCACTCAAAAAGTAACCTTAAGAAATATTTTCAGATATAAGAAACGGTTTTATATGACCATAGCCGGTATAGCCGGCTGTACGGCCCTTTTGCTGACGGCTTTCGGCCTTATGGATTCCGTAGCCGCGATTATGGGGCTGCAATACAAAGACATCGCTTTATACGATATGTCAATAAGCTTCATGGATAACGCCAAACAGCGGGATGTTACCCGCGTCAGCGATATTTTGCAATCAAGCTCCAATATCCAGGGTTTTATTAAGTTGCGGGAAAAAGCCATGGACGCGTTAAATCCGGCCCTGAACCTATCCTCAAGGCAGTTTTTCCTAATTGTGCCGGAGGATATGGATAACCTGAATCGCTTCATAGTTTTCCGTGACAGAACAACAAAACAACCCGTCTCCGCGCCCGACAGCGGGGTATTGATAACCGAAAAGCTGTCCACGCTGCTGAATCTGGAAATCGGCGATCAAATCCTGCTCAAAGACGGAGATAAAAGCTCCGCCACAGTCGCGGTGTCCGGCATAACGGAGAATTATTTTTTCCACTATATTTATATGACTTCCGAGACGTATGAGCGCTTATACGGCGAGCCACCGGATTACAACGCCGTATACGCCCTTTTAGACGATAATGACGCATCCCTCCTCGCCAATGAAGTCTTGGATGAAAGGGCGGTTAATTCACTTACATTCACACAAAACAGTATTGATAGTTTCAACGATACAATAAAGAGCCTCAATTTTGTGGTGTTCATTTTGGTTCTTTCGGCTGGGGCCCTGGCGTTTGTTGTGTTGATGAATCTTAGTTCCATTAATATCAGCGAACGTATGAGGGAATTGGCTACTATTGAAGTGCTGGGGTTTTATGACAACGAGGTTTCCTCGTATGTATTCAGGGAAAGCGCGGTTTTGACTGTATTAGGCGCGCTTGTTGGGTTGGGGTTAGGCATAGGGCTGCATCTATATGTCCTGCTGTCCGCTGAAACAGATATAATGATGTTCGGGCGCGACATAATGCCGATGAGTCATATGTACTCACTGGCGCTTACCCTGTTCTTTTCCGTATTCGCCAATGTCTTTTCAAGCCGGAGGCTGAAACGGATACAAATGGTTGAAGCGCTCAAGAGCGTCGAATGAGGCGGTGAATAAGCTGAAACAAAATATTAAGAAGGCGCCGCATGTACTGGGCGTTATTTTGAAGATTATACTGATAATTATTCTGGTTCTGGCTGTTATAGGCGGCGCCGCATTTGCGTTTGTAAAATACTACAAGCCGGTGGATATCAGGGAACTCTACCAATACAATTCGGTCTTGTATGAAGACGTCAGCAGGCGCGTGCTTACGACAGGGAATATCAGCTCCGAGGACTACGCTTATGTATTTGTTGACGCCTCCGAGAAGGTTGATGAAGTATTTGTAAAAGTAGGGGATCCCGTCGGTGTTGGCGACGCGCTTATCAACTATGACATAAAAAAAGATATTTCCGATCTGGAACGCCGGCTGGCTTCCGCACGGCTGAACGAGGAGAGCGCCCAGCTCAGCCTTCAAAGTATCGGACTGCCCGCCGAGGGCAACGAACTGGCGCAGTACAGCGCCGATGTCACATCCGCCCAGCACAATGTGGATCAGGCGCAAAGCGATCTGACAAATATGGATAAGAAAATAGAGCAGCAGCAAAAGAAGATTGACCAGGCCCAAAGGGATGTGGATCGCAATAGTATACTGTTACAGGCCGGTGATTTGCCGCTGGTTGAGTATGACGCTTCCGAAACAGCACTGGAAAACGCCCAACTGGCTATGGATGAATTGGTTCAGTCGCGGCTGTCCGGCGAGGATACGCTGCAGACCCGGCTGATTCAGTTTGACGAAGCCAAACAGCGGCTGGTAAACGCGCAGGATAGAATGGGTGACGAGGCCACTGTATTAAAATACCGTCAGCAGGAGATAGCCGTTCAGCTGATAAATCAGCAGATCGAGCAGATTCAGGCCGATATGGCCGTTTTGACAGAGCGGTCGACAAGCCCGGTAAGCGGATATGTTACGGCGGTTAATGTGCATGAAGGCGAGTTGGCCGTTAAGGGCGTTACTCTTATAGAGATAGCCGTAACCTCTGAAATGCTGGCAAAAGCCGACGTAACTGAATTTGACGCGCCGCTTCTGGCGCTGGGCCAGGACGCCGAGGTCACCACCAGCGGTCTGCCCGACGCTGTATACAACGCCAGGATAACAAAAATCGCGGCGGGCGCCATAAAAAAAGAAAAGTCGTCCGCTGACGAAGTGATTGTGCCGGTGGAATTCACACTGGACAACGCGGACGATCGGTTAAGGGACGGTTATTCCGTCGACATTGCCGTATATATAGACAAACGAGAGAGGGTAACGGCTGTTCCTATCCAATCCGTGCTGTTGGAAGACGATGATAAATATCTATATGTGCTGAACGGTAATGAATTGATAAAGACCCCTGTGGAAACGGGCTTTTACGGTGACAGCAGCGTCGAGATTGTTTCAGGCGCTGATCTGGGGACAAGGTACGCGGTAACGCCGTCTGAGGTTAAACCCCTGGCCGACAATTGGTTCACGCGCGCGCGCGACTGGCTGTATGAGAAGTTAAGCTGGG
>JAITDJ010000130.1 GCA_031282635.1 Clostridiales bacterium | reverse complement strand
CGGTAAACTCCGTGAAGTCGTCAGAACCCGGAATAAACACGTCAAATGGCGGAACCCGACCCGCGGCGCCGCACAATATTGGGACAGACGCCGCGGCGGCCCAAACCCAGGTACGCATGCGCGCTATCACACAGATTGCGCCTTTAATACGCTTTCCGGTATAACAGCTCCGTCGCTCCATATCCGCTCCAGATTATAAAAACCGCGGTTTTCCTTATCAAAGATATGAATGACAAGCGCGCCAAAATCCAACAGTACCCAATTCATCGCGCGCATGCCTTCCGAATGACGCAGCCGCAGCCCCAACCTGCCCAGCCGATCTTCCGCCTCTTCCGCCATAGCCCTAATTTGGCTGGGGCTGTTACCGCTCGCTATAATAAAGCAGTCGGCGACTGTTGAAATATTGTGTATGTCCAGTGAGACGATATCTAAACCGAATTTATCGTCAAGCGCTTTCCAGGCTGTTTGAATGTGCAGTAATTCTTCAGGCGTAAAACCGTCCATATAGATCCCCCTTATATTTTATCTCCCATTTCTTCCATTCCTTCCATCTCTTTCAGCGCTTTAAGGCTAAGCGGGTGTACCATCTGTCTCTTGGATTCCGTATACGCAATCTTCATACGCAGGCATAAGGCCGTCGCTTTATCCAGATTGATTAACGCGGTTTTCCTTATTTCCTCAATCCCGGCGTGGTTTCGGTTCGGTTCCGTACAATCGGCTGTCAGCAGTATCTTGTCCAGCAGTGACATTTGTTCACATCCCGTAGTGTGAAAACGGATTGCGTTTAGTATCTCCGGATCGTCGACGTTAAACTCTGTTCTGGCGATTTCCGCGCTTAGCGGGCCGTGCGCCAGGTCGGGCTGGGAACGCGTGATATTGTCCAACTGTATGCCCAACTCATCGCAGCGCCGCAGTTTTTCCTCGGATGACAGTTCCTTGGCGCAGTCATGAAATACCGCTGTAATATAGGCTTTTCGGCGATTAATGCCATATATTTCCGCCAGCCGTACGCTATCGTCTATCACGCCCATTGTATGACGCCAGCGCTTATCAGAGAGTTTCGAGCTTACCCGCCGCTCCGCCGCTTCCATGTCGTAGCGGTCATCGCGGTACAGCCTGCGTTGATTTATATACTGTTCCACTATTTCAGGCAGAAAATATCTGACAGGCCGTTCAATTTGGATACGTCTCCTGATATCGGTGGACGAGATTGCGAGGGGGGGCGTTTCAAGCATAAATATCCTCGCGCCGTAACGTTCGCGCGCCGCCGCTATCTGACGATCCAGCGTCTCGCCGGCTACGCCCGGCCGAGCGGCCGCTATAACGGAACATGCCTTAAAGACGCGCTCGGGCGATTTCCATGTAAACATCTCGGCTACCGCGTCCGCGCCGGCAATAAAAAACAGCTTAGTCTTTTTGCCATGCCGCCATTTGATTTCATCCAGCGTATCAGCCGTGTATGAAACGCCGGGCCGCTCTATCTCAATACTTGAAGCTTCAAAATATAAATTGCCGGCCACGGCCAGCGCGGTCATTTCGAAACGGCGCGCGGCGCGCGTAACCGCGCCGTCATTCTTATGAGGCGCTTTACCGGCCGGGATAAATAATACGCTGTCCAGCCCAAAATTCCGCCTTGCCGCCTCCGCCGCCGCTAAATGCCCGTTGTGGATAGGGTCGAACGAGCCCCCCATTATTCCTATACGTCTATTGTCGTCCCTCATGTTTTACCACGCTCTCTAAAGCGGTCTGTTTGACGCCCATAAGTCATTAAAACTGTTCAATCCGGTTCAAATAAGCGTTAATCAAAAATGGCCTCTCGAATCCTTCGACTTCAACGCGATAATATGGTACGGCGGTTAATGAAGCGCTGTCGTGAATACTGCCTTCTTTTTGGTAATAAACCAGATCAATTTTAATTACATCCGCGGGTCGATCCTTATACGCGTCTTTATAGTACTGCGAAAAATTAAGCAAAGCCTCGTCAACGGCGCACAACTCGGTAAGCTGGCCCAAGTAGCCTTTGGGTCTGCTGTAAATGCAGTCTATTTGGATAACGCCTTTCTCCGTGACCAAAAATTCGATAAAATTTGTGTAAATTATATTGTCTCTGTATTTCTGACAAAAACGTACCCGGCATCCCTCCTCGTCAATAAATACCGAGTCAAGCGCGAAAGCGGATATTTCACCCATGCCCCGCAGGAATTCCCGCGATTGCGATATTGCCGTTTCACTGGACAATGCCAATTCACTGGCGCCGGCCGGGCGATCAAAGGTGATAAAACCATTTTGTATGGTCAGCCGCCGGTCGCCGCTTTCATAGATTGTTTTACCATCCAATTCGTTTATCCGATCCGCGCTTAAAGGGTCGCCGAAAAATATCTCAAGCAGTTCGTATTCGTCATATTCATATCCGCTCATAGATAACTGCCTCATCGGCTGGTATGAACGCGGTATGGCGGTTTTCAGGGAAATGCTGTTCTTACCCAGTAATTCAGTAATTATGAGCGCCTGCCGCGCATCCAGATAATATTTGTTCCTTTCGCGGTAGACATAATAGCCTAAAAAGGCGTCCAGAAACAACAGGAAAACTATTGTGAGAGTTTTCGCTCTATCCCAGTCCATAAATTATCCTATCTTAGACAGTGACTGACCGTCAGGCCACCACATTATCCAGTACAAATACGCCTTTTTACTGCGTTCAAGCTTGTAACCGAGTATTATGTCCGTAAATCTCTCGGGATTCGCGTCCCGTGTGGATCGGACTTCGGCCAGGGAACCGCCGAAATTCAGTTCGGCAGTTTTGCTGGCGTCGTCTGTTATAAAATTATAAACCAATTTTCTGTAATTTGCCACATTGCCGTCACGGATCGTAACCTCCAGTGTGTGTTTCATTGCCGCCGATCCGCCGCGCTTGTATTCGTCCGACAAAATTACCGGAAAGTTATTAATTACATAATCAAAGTAAAAAGTAAAACCATCCTCATTCTGTTCAAAATCCGCC
>JAITDJ010000118.1 GCA_031282635.1 Clostridiales bacterium | reverse complement strand
GGATTTATCATTTGTTGTGCGTGTCCGGTTTGCATGTTTCAATAATAAGCCTATTTATCTACAAACTGCTGGGGCTGTTTTTGGATAAGCGCCGCGCGGGCGTATTAAATCTGGCGCTGCTTATTTTTTATTGTTTATTTACCGGTTCAGGCATATCCACGGTAAGGGCTGTGACAATGGCAGGCGTAGTTATAGCCGGCGGTCTTCTCTTCCGGGATCGCGATCTGCCGTCATCCGTTGGTTTCACGGCTGTGTGTTTATTGCTGTTTGAGCCGCTGTACATCTGCGACGTGGGGTTTCAACTCTCTTTCTCGGCGGTATTCGGCATAGCTGCGCTGACAGCTCCGATTGAGCGCGCCTTAGTCCGTCTAGCGCCTGTTCCTCACCTGCTGCGCGCCGCTGTTTCAGGTAATTTGGCCGCGATATTGGGAACGCTGCCGTGTCTGCTGTATCATTTTTATATTCTTACTCCGTACGCTTTTTTCGCAAACCTGATCATTCTGCCGACGTCGTCTGTTCTGGTTGGGATGGGCGCGGTAACAGGCGCGGCGGGGATGTTTTCTTCAAAGACCGCGGAATTCCTGGCGGGAATACTTTATCTGCTGCTGAGGTTTTATCAGTCGGTATGCGAATTTTTCCGGCATATGCCGGGCTCGGAAATCCTGACCGGTTGCTGCGGTTTACCGCTTGCGCTGCTTCTGGCCGCCGCGGTTCTGTTGTTCGCGTTTTGGTTCAGCGGCAAGCCGCCGCAAATGAAAGCGCGCCGGCGACTTTTTTTGCTGTCACTCGCCGTTTGCGCCGGCGTGGCGGCATACCATTACCGCAGGCCCGGTTTTGAAATAACCATGCTGGACGTGGGCCAGGGCGACGCGTTTGTTATACGTCAGAATAGTCTGGTTTTTGTGTTGGACGGAGGCGGTCTGCCAAACGCGCTGCCCGGTGACAATACGGGAAACAGGGTGCTTGAGCCTTACCTGAACTATTTGGGCGTCAGCCGTATTGACGCCGTCTTTGTTTCGCATCCGGACTACGATCACGCGGCGGGCATTCTGGAACTGCTGCCGCGGAAACAGATCAACCGTTTATATTTCCCATGTGCTGTAGATCGTGGCAGCGTCATGTACAACGACTTAATCGCAATTTGCAAAGCCAATCAAATACCTGTATCATATCTGGCGGAAGGTGATATGCTAAGTATGGGTAAAATGCGTCTGATTACACTGTATCCGGCTTATGGCGACGCAGGAGGCGGCAATGAGACCTCGCTGGTTCTGCAATTTTTTTATGAGAGCGCCGCGATCCTTTTTACGGGCGATATAGACAGTTCTATTGAAAAGCGCTTAAACTTTATTTCACCGACTATTTTAAAACTATCACACCACGGCTCTAAATATTCTAATGATGAGACGTTTTTACGCGAAACCGCCGCCGCGTTCGCGATAGTCAGCGCGGGCAGACGCAACAGCTATGGACTGCCGGCGCCTGAAACGCTTGAACACTTGCGTCATTTGGGCATACCGCTGTATAATACCGCTGAGAGAGGCGCGGTTTTGCTTACACATCAAAACGGTGGTTTTGCAGTGGAAACTATGATAAAAGAGGGGTCCGGGCGATGAAAGAACTTAGAGCCGATATTAAGAATAAAACGTTTAAGCGCGCTTACCTGCTATATGGCCACGAAAAATATTTAGTGCGCTATTATGAAAATTTACTGAAAGAAACACTGTTGGCGCCTGGCGCGAGCGTAATGAATCTGGATATTTTTGAGGGCGGGACAATATCCGCGAAACGTATATATGACGCGGTTCAAACCGTCCCATTTCTGAATGATTACCGCCTGGTTATGGCGCGAGGCACAAAATTATTTGTTTCAGGCCGTAAAGCGGATTCCGAGGAAGCGGCCGATATTTTGAGAGATATACCCGAAAGCACAGTGTTGGCGTTTGTCGAGGACGAGGTAGACAAACGGCTTCGGCTGTTCAAAAAAGTAGGGGAAACCGGGCGGATTGTGGAATTCAAAACCCCGACGGACAAAGAACTTTCCGAATGGGTTAAAAATATGATAAAGAAACGCGGCGGAGGCATTGCCAGGGATGCTGTTTCCGCGCTGCTGCGCGCCACGGCGCATAATATGGAAGCGCTGTCCGCGGAGATAGAGAAACTGACAGGATATGTGGGGGAGGGCGCTGAAATAAAAGTATCCGATATAGAGAGCGTCTGCGCGCCCGCTCTGGAAACTCAGATATTTGATTTAGTCGGCGCTGTTGGGGATAAAAAGCCTGCACGCGCCTTGGATATATTCAGCAATATGCTCTTGATGAAAGAACAGCCTCTCGTCGTGCTGACCATGATAACCCGACAGTTCAGGCTCGTGCTGCAGAGCAAGGCGATGGCTGAAAAAGGCCGCTCAAATAACGACATCGCTAATTTTTTGTCCATACGCGGCTTTGTCGTCACTGAATGCCTGCGTCAGGCGAACGGATTCAAAACGGATGACCTAATCGCCGCGTTAAAAGATTGCCTGGAGGCGGATATGAATATCAAGAGCGGGCGTATAGCGGACAAACTGGCAGTTGAAACGCTTATTGTAAAGTACGCCTCGTGATTCGGCGCGCATAAACCTCATGCCAGCATCGGACGAAAGCCCGCCTTTGTTCAGGGGCAAATGAAAATTCCGTGTACGGCGTTTTCATTCACTTCATCGCATGTTATAATAATATTCAGCGATACGCAGGAGGGAACGCGTTGATCTGCAAAAAGTGTAAAACCGCGGTTTCTGAAAACGATAGGAAGTGCCCTAACTGCCGCGCTTCCTTAAGGATGTACTCTAACCACCAATTTTGGCTTGCCGCGTTAATTATTATACTACTGCTGATAATATTCTCTATTTATATTATGTATACACAGATGCGCGTGAATCAGCCATATACGCCGGAAAACCAGGCGGTTCAGACAAATCAGCCGCCGGAAGACGCTCAGCCCGGATCAGGCGCGAATGCCGGCAATAATGGTATTACAGCGCAGCCTATTCCTGTATTCAGCGCGGATCCCGGTAAAACCTCGGCGGAAATAGAGAAAATGGTGCAAAACATAGCCGCGTCAGCCGAGAAATACCGCGCGGCGTACAGCGAAACAAATGAGTTTGTTTCCAGTAACGGTTATTTGTACGACTTTCCCGCTGAAGCATACATCTCAGTCAAAGATTTTACGGATGTTGAAGGTTTTGACCCAGCTTACGCCGATGAAGGCGCCATGATCCTCTATGTTAAAACGGGCGATATGCCCAACGAGATTACCTTCGGCATGGATTCTGATAAACTGGCGGTTTTTGTCCTATATCCTTCCGGAAGCGATTTTATGGCGTCCAACGGAAACGCCGCGTCTTTAGTGAAAGGAAGCGTTATTCAGGATGTATTAAATCGTTA
>JAITDJ010000095.1 GCA_031282635.1 Clostridiales bacterium | reverse complement strand
CAGCAGAACAGGTTCGGGCAGGGGCTGAACCTGCTTTTCGATGGGAGGCAGAACGTTAACCTGAGGCGCCGTATAGATCTCCGAGATGGCCAGCCGTTCATTCGAAGCGTCGGAGTACTTAGCGCTTTTCGGTATGGCGTCAGCGGAATTCTCCTCATAAGATTCCGTCCGCCTGATAAGAGAGACCAATTCCGCTTTCTTATATTTAGATATGCTTTTTACCCCAGCTTCTTTTGCGATCTTTTTCAGTTCAATAATTCCGAGTTCCTCTAAATTCATACTACACTTCCTTAATATTTTTTACTCTACTCCTGCTCAGGCTCTTTTATTTTCAGACGCTGCCCAGCCTTGATGTGATCCGCGTTATCCATATCGTTCAATTTCATGATCTCGCTTACGTTAACCTCAAATTTCTGCGATATTTGGCCCAAGGTATCATTCTGAGCGACCACATACCACCATCCGTCAGAAGCCTCTACCAATTCACCGGAAATCGCGTTCGCGACTTTGTACTGCCCGAGTTCGGCGGTCAGCCGCTTAATGGTTTGCTCCTTAACCTGTATATCCGCTTTTACGGCTTCTAATTCCTGGACGGTCGGAGCGGCTTCCAATTTTAGTAATACAGCTTGATATTCATCATTTAAAACGGTAAACTTGTAAATTAAAATGGAGATTATGACGATAAACGTAATAAGCATTAAGCTCATTAAAATTTTAAGGCCGACTGAAGCGCCGCCTATTTCTAAATCATAATATTCATCATTATCCGTGTCTGTGCCGCGTTTGTCCTTCGTCTTCCTGGGCTTGGGTATATATTCCGGATTACTGTAAACCTCGCCTTTGTATAGCGGTTTTTCCCATCTGTATTTTCTTTCTCTGTCGGACAATACAGAAAACCCTTTTTCCTCAGGGTTTTGCTCATCTGTATCGAAGAGCCGCGTTTCAGCGCTGTCAAAAGGTTTTGTATCGTCAAAATCTTCAGCTATACCCGCATCCACTGTATCGTCTTCATCGTCGCTAAAGCCGCCGGCAAATATGTCATCTGTCTTTTTTTCTTCTGTTTCTTCATTATCTTTGACAAAATTATATTTTATGCCGACATCCCCTTCGTATGTATTATTTGCCATTGTGTCCTCCACAAAAAAATCACTAATGAGATACTTAGTTTAGTCCATTCTATTATTTAAATGGCTAAGTGTCAACAGAGATAATTAATATTTCTTAGCTTTCGCCGCTTTTACTAGTATAGATTACAACATCATGAAATAATCACCTCTTTACAATGAAAGAATTATTCATTATACTTAAGTTAAGGGGCCGCGTTCCCTCAATCCCAAAGAGCCCATTCAGTCTGAGCGTCAATCATAGCTGATTGAATAATAACTTAAATACAAATAAAGGAAGTGATTTAGTGAAAGTGGAAAAGATCAGTGAGACCCAGATCAAATTCGTACTTAACCAATCGGATTTAATGAACCGTGACATTCGGCTGTCTGAGTTGGCGTATGGCTCAGAAAAGACACAACAGCTTTTCCGCGAAATGATGGAACAAGCAATGACTGAATGTCATTTTAACGCCGACAACACGCCCCTAATGATTGAGGCCGTTCCGTTGTCTACAGACAGCATAATGATTATAGTCACCAAGGTTGCTGAAACCCGTGACGACGAGAAGCATATGAATCTGCTTAAACATATGCGGGAAGCTAAACGACAGCTTCAGCAGCGCGCGCAGCCGACTATCCGGCTGGAGCGAAACATGGATTCACAGCTTATGATATATTCATTCGATTCGCTGGACGAAGCCGCGTCCGCGTCGACCAGGCTGTTCGGTAGTTTTACGGGCACAAATACGCTTTACAAGAATAACGGAAGATTTTATCTTATTATACATAATGACAATCCGGATGACAGGCTGTCAGCGGCGGCAATAGAACTTATACTTAACGAGTACGGGCAAAAACACATATCGACGCCGCTTTCCGCCGTATATCTTGAAGAGCACGGTGAGATTATCATCCAGGACGGCGCCATAGACATATTAAATTCCGTCTACGCTTAGTTTTCCGGGAGGAAATGAAATTTCCTCCCTTTTTTGACGCTTTTTTCGAACTTCGTCCTAGGCAGCATTATAGAATGCCCGCAGGTGACGCAGCGTATCCTGAAATCCATTCCCACGCGCTGTATCTCCCATTCTTTGCCGCCGCAGGGGTGGTTTTTTTTCATTTGCACAATCTCGCCTATCCGATAATCGTTCAATGCTCATACTCCCCTCCGGCGGATCTGGTCATGCGCAGCACCACGGGTCTGTTTTCGTCCAGACCGCGGCTGATGCTGTTATAAATGAAACGAATACTGTTCGACTTGATATTAAGCGGCCTGATTTTTTTAAAAAAATAGATCACGGTTTTATCCGTAACGCGTTTTACTTCCACCGCGCTGCGTACAAGCAGGCTTAATTCGCGGTCATTGTCTTTAGTGGGCGGAAAACTTTCAGAATATACCGGAGATTCGTCATCTATGCCGGTAATAACGCCTGTGTCGCGGTAAACGCCGATGTGCCTTGCTTTGATGTCATCCAGACCATTTATCTCGGGATCGTAAGCATAAATCGTTATATCTATGCTATTATCAAATTCGCTGAACCGCTCTGTTCGATTATACCTTCGCGTTCTGCGCAAATGCCGCACACCCATACACAGCGCGATAATAAAAATAACAGCGCCCGCCAGTAAAAATACAGATGCCAGCGTCATCAAGCCCACCCTTTCATAACTATGCGATAGAACATATTTAACAGCCGAACATACTTAACAGCCTATGCGTTAACATTATTATAATATAGAAACCTTTAAAGGTAAAGCGGGCATTTGCTGGGTTGAAGCAGTCATCGCCGTGAAGCCAATAATAAGTTATGATAGCTTCGGGATGATTAACATCCCCCTCCCACCCTTGTCGGAGCAGCGCGCCATAGTGGAAATCCTCACGACCGCCGACAAGCTAATCGAGGTCAAGGAGCGGCTTATCGCTGCCAAGCGCAAACAGATGCGGTGGCTGATGCAGAATCTGCTCACGGGCAGGCTCCGTCTGCCGAGGTTCAGCGGAGAGTGGGAGAATGTGAAGTTGGGAGAGGGGAGATACTTTGACATAAACCCAGTTGTACAATCAATACCTGACAGATTTTATTACTTTGACTTAGAAAGTGTTGTGTCAGGCAAGATAGTCAACTGGAATGTTGTTGAGCGAGAAAACGCACCGTCACGGGCGCTTCGGTACGCGGTTTTAGACAGGATGCCACCGATGACGGCATAGTTGATGTATTGGAGCTTGATTATGAAATCTCCGGGCTATGCCAGTACCCTGACTATGAGATTCATCGCGTTGAGCCAATAACCATATTGGTTTGGGAAAACGAGTTGCCGCAAGTTGCTGTGCGTGAAGACTTCCCGACAGTACCGCACCTTATGGTAAGCTGCGACGGTAAGTGCCGCTATCTTTGCTATACAGATTTGGCGTATTACGAATTCAACTACTACCGGCTAAAGCCGGTAGATTGATCTGCGGCTGAAAGCCGCTACCGTCTAAAGACGGCTGAAGATTTAATACTTGAAAAAAAGAAAAATGCTGAAAGCTAACCGGCTA
>JAITDJ010000007.1 GCA_031282635.1 Clostridiales bacterium | reverse complement strand
TTCCATATTCTGTATTTATATAACACGATTAAAATGAATCCCGGCCTGGATATTTGGCCTCGCGTGTTTATATTCGGCGCGAAAGCTTCCGCCAACTATCATCGGGCTAAACTGATCATTAAACTGATCAACAGCACAGCCGATTTGATCAATAACGATCGGAGCGTCGAAGACAGGCTGAAAGTGATATTCTTGGAGAACTACCGGGTATCTTTGGCTGAAAAGCTGATACCTGCGGCCGATGTCAGCGAACAAATCTCCACGGCTGGCAAAGAGGCCTCCGGAACCGGCAATATGAAATTCATGCTGAACGGCGCGGTAACTATCGGCACACTGGACGGTGCCAACGTTGAGATCCTGGAGGAGGTCGGGCCGGAGAACATTTTTGTTTTCGGCATGAAGGCCGACGAGGTTCTGGATCTGACACAAAGCGGCGGATATAAACCATGGGATTTGTACAATATATACGGGGATATACGCCAGGTGCTGACGCAGCTGATAAACGGCGCGCTTGCCCCGCGCGAGCCCGATATTTTCAGGGAACTATATGAAGCAACGCTGAATGGTTACGGTGGTTCGCGTCCCGATGAATATTATATATTAGCGGATTTTGAGAGCTATAGAGAAGCGCAGCGATTGGTGGGAGAGGCGTACAAAGATGAACCGCGCTGGATAAAAATGACGGTAAAAAATGTGGCAAACAGCGGTAAATTTTCCAGCGACCGTACAATACGTGAATACGCTAATGAAATTTGGCATTTGAAACAGGCGCCGATAAACATGTAATTGACTGAAGACAGGGGATTGAGCCAGCCAATGAGAGAAAATCGCGGAGCCCCCAAAAACGCGCGTCGTAAACGTCGTCGCAGAAAAAGAAAGACGGGTTCACTTTTTATATTTTGGATTATATTTCTCATTATCGCGGGCTGTTCAGGCTATGTCGCGTGGTATCTGTTTATACCCAGTAATGAATATCAGGATATTCATACTTATTATGACCTGCCCGCCAGAGAGATTCTCGTGGTTCTGCGTGACTTAAACCTGGATTTGCCCGCCCCCCCTGTGGAGTATGAGGGTTCTGTATGTTTTCCGATGGCGTTTGTAAAAGAATATCTGGATCCTTATATCTTTTGGGATAGTACAAAACTGAAGCTGACTGTAACCATGCCGGATAAAGTGATCAGGCTTACGCCCGGCGATATGAATTATTATGAAAACGGAAGCCCCGTGGCTGTTGACGCGCCTGTGTACCTGATTAATGACGGGCCTTACCTGCCCGCTGGGCTGTTAACACAGATTTATCACATATCATTGGATTATAACCTCGCGAATAGAATTATCACACTTCAATATTTGGAAGAGGACCTCGAAACGGCCGTTGTTACGGGAAAAAATACAGTACTGCGTTTTTTTCCTGATAAAAAATCTCCGCTTTCATACAAATTTTCTAATAATGAAATGGTCTATATATTCGGCGATGATGGGAATTACACGCGCGTAAGATCGGGGAATGGCTTATTAGGATATGTGCTGACAAGTCAGATAGATACGCGGGAGGTAATACCCGGGACGCCCTATGAGCCCTCGGTGGTTTTTCCCACTCCGCCTCCCATAGACGGAAGGGTAAACCTGTTATGGGATCAGATTATCCGAACCGAAGACAACGCGGCCGATCTACGTCGGACGCCCCGAGAAGGGTTGGATGCGCTGTCGCCCACCTGGTTTTCATTCGATATAAATTTATCGGGGGATATTATAAGTTTAGCGGACAGGGATTATATCAACTGGGCTCACGAGCAGGGATATCGGGTATGGCCGCTGCTGTCCGATTTTTCCTCTGATACGGAAACTGTTTTAAACCAGGATATAAGCCATAGCATCTTATCCGACTCCGATAAACGTGAACACGCGATCAACCAGATTATGTCGTTCATTGAGATGTATAGTCTGGACGGCATTAATATTGACTTCGAGTATATTCAGCCTGATGACGCCGCTTCATACCTGCAGTTTTTTCGCGAACTTAGCCCGTATATGAAATCTGCGGGTTCCGTGCTGTCTGTGGCGTTCTATAACCCCGACCCGCCGGGTTATTGGTCCAAATACTATAACCGCGCCGAAGTCGGAAAAGCAGCGGATTATGTATGCGTTATGGCGTATGACGAATATAAAGGCGATGAGAGCGGTCCGAACGCCGCTATACCTTTTGTTAGAAACGGTATGGAACTGACCTTGGAAGAAGTTTCTAATGAGAAGGTTTTGCTGGGCCTGCCGTTTTACACACGCGTATGGAAGGAAGAAAATATCGACGGCGCCCTTAAAACCTCCTACCAAACCTACGATATGGAAACCGCCTGCACGATCTTTACTGAGCACGACGCGGTGATTACCTGGGATAACGCGTACGGCGTATCTTACGCGACATATACGGACGAGAACGGCGCCGTGTATAAGGCGTGGCTGGAAGACGAACATTCCATGAAGGAAAAGCTGGATTTGATGAATGAACTGGGTTTGGCGGGTGTAGCCGGATGGAGACGCGGACTGGAAAGCGACGCCGCATGGGACTTAATAAAAAGTTACGTGGATTGATCGACGCCGCGCTGGATTGGGTATACCCGCCGCGGTGCATGGTCTGCACGGATATCCTGCCGGTAAACGGCCCCAAATGGATTTGCGAAAACTGCGGCGGCCTGTTGGCGCCTATTACCCCGCCTGTTTGTGTAAAATGCGGCGCGCCGACAGAAACGGACGGCTCAATATGCTCGGCTTGCCGCGCTCGCAAACGCGTTTTGAGTAATACTTCTATTTTTGTTTATGACGACGCGGCGCGCGAGGTGATCCACAGGTTTAAATACAATGGCTGCAGGGGTTACGCGGCCGGTTTCGCGAAACTTGCCGCCGACAGCCTGGGCATGGGTTTTTTTGACGGGTTGGAAGCCTTGGTTCCGGTTCCCATGTTTCCCCGAAAACGCCGCCGGCGCGGATATAACCAGGCGGAAGAACTGGCGTGGGCTCTTTCTGAAACCACAGGGATTACCGTGTTAATTGATTATTTAAAACGTGTCAGGGAAACCAGGCCGCAGGCCGGGCTGACGCCTGTCGAACGCACAAATAACCTTAAAGGAGCGTTCGCGCTGGATAAGCCGCTGAAACTTAAATCTTTTCTGTTAATTGACGATATATATACTACAGGTGAAACCTTGGAAGCCTGCGCGAACCTGCTTAAGCAGGGCGGCGCGGAACAAGTCAGGAGCCTGACGCTGGCTGTTGCCGTTAGGCGCGAAACGCAGCTCAAGCCAGAAGGCGCGGAAGTATATGGCGCCGATCTTAATCTAAAAAAGGCAGGCGAAGACCATGGACATGAAAATATCCAATTTAATGAGAACATACGAGGTTCAGCGCCCGGATAGGCCGGCGGCTTCAGAGCGTATGAGCAGGGCGGAGGAACGTACGGATATCGTTACGCTTTCATCCAAAGCGAAGGACTTTTCAGTGATAAATAAAGCTCTTGCCGACACGCCTGACATAAGAGCGGATAGGGTACAGAGCCTTAAAGCTCAGATAGACGCCGGCACGTATAACGTAACCGGAATGGATGTGGCGAATAAACTCTTTGCCCAGCTGGGCTGAGTATTTCGGCCGGCGCGCGGGTCGAAGGAAGGAACGACATTAACAGTAAAAGCTGAGGCGCGTAACCCGCCTCGAGGGCGTATAGCAGACCGTGTAAATGGGAATAATTTCCACAAGAAACA
>JAITDJ010000240.1 GCA_031282635.1 Clostridiales bacterium | reverse complement strand
ACATCCGAATTTTGGCGCATATATCAGCTGCGATTCAAATGAGATGGTTACATGGGGGATACTGGCAATAGGAGAATGGCTTTTAGGCAGGGAAACAGCGTGGATGTCCCCGACATTTTGGGATTTTTTCAGCAAAGAGCATAATGTGTTCTTTAACAGCCCCAACCATACTCGCGTTGAATATTGGTATCTGTTCTATGTGAACGCGCTGGCCGGGATAGTCGCCAAAAATGTTATAAACGGCGGCGAAGCTATGGCCCTGGCTGCCGGCGCCGCCGACACTTTAGCTGAAATAGCTGAAAAGGTTCAATATGACTTCAACGCCCAAGGATTTGATTTCACCGTTTATAAGAGTTGGACTAATAAGCATATATACCGCCAGCCGGACTCACTCGCTGGTTTCGCTTATAATATGCTGTTTGCGGCGCTTAGTTTCGATAAACCCGATCTTATCGCCAAAAGCGCATACGCGTTGGATCTATATGCCGCGTTTGAAAGTAACCCGTGGTATGAGATCCCTAACGGCAGTTCCGGCCTATATGCCGCGGCGTGGCTGAACGCCCATGGTTGGCTTAACAACGTAAAAAAAACCGCCGCATGGATCTTCGACAACCAAGAGGGCCCCCTTCAGGTGGGCAAATGGGGTAAAGAGCCGATTGACGGGCTGATTATGGGCTGGCGCGGAGATAACCGCATGTACGCTGCGTCCGCTGCGTACAGCATGGAAACACTTATGCCGCTTCAGTTTATCCTGCCGGCGATTAGATATTGCCCGGAATTATGCAAAGCCGCAGCAAAGTATATACGTTGCGCGCTGTCTTCTTTCAGGCTGTTTTTCGCCGAGGGAACGGAGCTGATATATGAAACCAAGCCCAATATTAACGTCTCTGTTCCATACGAAAAGCTGGAGCGTGAACGCGATGGGCATACGCCCGCCGCATGCGGCGATTATTACGGGCATCGCTCGGTTTACGGCGCCGGATATATGTATTGGGTTGAAGCGCTCGCGCGTAAAACCGGCGAAAACATGATACCTGCGCTGGACTTGTCGCTGACGGATTGGCCTTCCGCTAAAAAATATCCGATATTTTTGTTGGATAACCCATTTGACAGGGATGTCAGCTTGGCATTTACGCCTGCGCCCGCGTGGAAGTGCGTGGCGCCGGATTTATTCGCTGACGGAAGGCTTGAAGCGTCTGTTTGGGATTTGGAAGACGTCAGCCGCTTGGGCGCCGCTGACGGCGCGATTAATTGCGCGCTGGGCCCGGGCAGAACAAAACTCATCGCCGTGCTGCCTAACGGGAATACGCCGCAGCGCGCCGGCGGCGTCATAAAATGTTCAGGCGCAGAACTTATGGTTGAATAACGCGCCGCATATCGAATTTGTTTTCCGCGTGAACGCGCGGGCTTTCATAAAAATGGAAGCCCGCACGTTCATATTCTATTGCAGGAATCTATTTTGCGAAAAGACCCGCGCTTGATTTTTTATCTTCCTTATGATAAATTTATTTATAATCATAATGATTTTTTGTCATTTCACATAAATTTTTGCGGTATTAATATGTGGAGGGTTGTCATGCGCTGCAGAGTATGCGGTATGGATATTGAAAACTCAAAATATTGCTTCAGATGCGGGTGGATGGCAGGGGTAATCAGACTGAAGACTACGGAAATAAAGGCGGGCAGAGCCGGCCGCGCGCCTGTGGAACTGGAATTTGAAAACAGTTTTGAGGGTAGTCCCACAAACGCGGATGTCGAATTGGAACTATTTATTCCGGAGGAATCAAGGGGATTGGTTTCCTTTGACACGCCCGAAGAAAAATCCCAAAAATATATCATAAAGGCGGACAGCGCCGAGAAGATTAAGCTATACTTAAATTTGAACGCGTACGCCGGCGCCAATCAGCTGAGTTTCAATATCCGGGCGGTTTCGGACGACGCCTCCCCCGATCGGCTGTCTAAGAAAATCTACCGCCCTTATATGATTAAACAATACCGGGACGTTACATATCGCGTCCCTGTCGAAATCCTAGAGCCGTCACGCTTGATATTCAACTCCCATTTGCTGATTTTTGATGGCGATAGGAAGACGCGCTCGCTGAAAGCGGTAAACGCCGGTATGCAGGAAATAACCCTGCTTCAGAATCAAATAGTGATTGACGCCTCGGAATATAAAGCATATATGAGCGCGAATAACGTGAAACTGGCGCCGGGGGGCAGTGTGGAAATAAAAGTGGAATTGCTGGACAATACGGACAAAGAATCGATAACCGCCATGAATATCATGTATCAGGCGCAGGAGCAGACTGTTTCCGCCGAAATATTGTTGATGCGGCGCAAAGCAGTCTCTTTGGCGCCCGATATTATATATGATAAGGTTGTAGCTATTGATTTCGGCACGCGAAAAACCGTGGCCGCTTATATAAACGCCGCGGCGGATATTGAGCGCTACAGCGTTTCCGGCTCGATTCAGCCGGAGGTCAAAATGATCCCTTTGGAAAAGGGGCGTGTGATAAACTATGAAATGCCTTCGGTTATCGCCTATACAGGCCGTGAAACGCTGGTGGGCACAGAGGCCGTAGGCTCGGCGCAGACAGCGGAAATTGCCAGCGGTATGAAAATGCAGATCCGGAACGATTCTATTTTATTCCATAAAAGCGGCGCCGTCAGCGCGCGCGATACGCGCGAGGTAATCACGGATTTTTTAAAACACGTTAAAACGGCCGTTGTCAACGAGGTTGGAGACGGCGATAACTTTTATATATTTACGCTGCCGGTTTTGGACGGCGACGACGAGGACGGCAGCATGTTCGCGTTACAAAAACGCGTAACATTGGATTGTGTGCGGCGCGCGGGTTTCTGTCACCCTGACGAGGACTTTAATTATCGCGTCGCTACCATCAGCGAGCCTGAAGCGGCCATGTGTCATATCGTAAACGCCGTAAAGAGCCGCAGGGACAGCTGGACGGGCGTTAACCTGCACCCGGACGATATAATATGCGTGTTTGACTACGGAGGCGGCACATTGGACATCAGCTTCGGCAGATATAAACTGGTTGAGGGCATGCCATCCGTAAATACTATCGCGAATATAGGCCGTTATTTGGATAAAGACCACCCGGAATGGGGCCGGTTTGACTTGGGCGGCAACCGGCTGGACAACAACCTGGCGTTGGCTGTATGCCGCACCCTGCCGGAGGGCATAGTATTGGATGAAGCCGAGTTTGACGAGAACAATAACCTCGTTTCGGCAAAAGGCTTTTCCTGGGACAGCGCCCTGCTTCCGGGCCGCGAATGGGAGCTCTATATTGAAACGATTATAAAAGGCAATAAGGAGAAACTCTCTGAAAAATGGGACGAGATTGACAAGACGGTCATAGAAAAAGACGAGTATACCAAACTGGAGCTGGCGCTTGATAAGCGGACGTTTAAAGACGTGGCGTTCAAAGATCTGTATTACGCCATAGACGCTATGAAAGACGCCATGAAAGATAACGGAATTGGACAGGATGATCTGAAATATATCTTTCTGGTCGGCGGCTCGAGTCTGATAAAAATTATTAAATCACGACTGGAAACGGAGTTCACGCCGGCCAGGGTTTATAACGCTTATGATTTCTCGCAGTCGGCGGATTATGAGAGGATAAAACGCGAAGCCATCTACCCTGTGGTTAATGGCGCCGCCATGTCTTACCTGACGCGGGTTACGGATGTGTTCGATTTCGATATGACCATCGCGCCGAAAGCGTTCCCGGATACCCCGGGTTTTTCAATCCGTTACCGCAGGGGCGACGGTTTTATGTCTAAACAGCGCAGTTTAAGCCGCCGCGTAGCTGCGGGTGATTGGGAAATTACGGCGCGTCTTGCGGACGGGCGGAATATTAAAATGGGAGGATTTACTGTAACGCCGGCTGATGATATAATTAATATAAAAATATTCGCGGCTTTCATCGGAAGGAAACTGCGCGTCAGTTATCAAGCGGGTAAGTCAGAGGCAGTTGAAGTGAGCGATCTGGATGTCGGCGTTTGACCCCGGAAAGCGGCGAAAGGGCGGTTGAACATGTCTGATTCGATGTATTACCTTAAAATGTTAACCGAATATCTGAACAGCGCGAATATGTTCTACTATTACACCGAACGCTTGAAGACGATATCAGATGTAATGGCCGATCCGCACTGGTTGAATGATATACTGAACGGTGGATACGATCAGGCCGTACAGCGCGTCAGGATGTTTATGTCGGCGTTATACGGCGTGTTCCCCCAAAATCGCGTGCTGGAGCTGTGCAAAAATATTACAGACTATCAGACCGGGTTGGATGGCAAGGAAATACTGTTTTACGTTGAAGCCGCTTTGCTGGAGGTAAAGCGGTATTTTTTCAGGCACAAAAAGCAAATTGCTGAGATTATGCGTTTTTGTGAATTCCCGTTTGAGCAGGTTAACCAGGAACCATTGCCCCTGGCGCGGACGGTGCAATGCTCGTACGAGCCTTATATGAAGCCGGCGGGCCTGTTTCCGCTTGGCTACGGAGACCTTAAGCCGGCGGCGCAATTACCCGCGGATCCCTCGTTTATTGAACCGGATCGCAAGGCGGACGTTTTAAAATACATAGCGCCTGAAATCCGCGAAGGCCTGCTGACGCGCGGGCATAAAGATTTTTTCAGCAAATACGCGGATTTCTTCTCCACGTTTTTTGCGGACGCCGCTTTATTTTTGGACAGGTTTACAACTATACCGGAGGACGTTTCGGACAAAGAAGCCGTGCGCAAGGATCTGCTGGAGTATATAGGGGAGCTTTGCGGGGAGGCGAATATTGAGCCGGAAAGATGGGTGGACGCCAGACTGCTGAATACATGGCTGAACAGGGAAGCGTATGAGCAGCTTAAGCGCGTCATGAAGCAGTATGGCGTTACCGAGAATGTGCTGACGGACGGCCGGGAAGATATTCCGGGATGGGAAAAACGCTTTCACGCCGAGAAAGTCCAGTTTCAGTACTGGAAGCCCTTAGCTATGGGATTTATCAGAATGGGGACAAACAGCGTTTCAGAGTATCAGAGCGCGGCTTTACTAGAACGGGCTGTTGCGGAAGAGAATGAGCAAGCCGCCGCGTATAAAGAGAGAGACGCGTATTTTGAACTGCTGAAGCGGATGCGGGGCGTTGAGGACGAAGGGCGTTTCGAGGACTTAATGAGGGAGCACGAAAATTTATTACTGTTCGCGGATATGTTCGCTGATATAAAAAAGAAAAAAATACCGGAGGATTCACGCCTTTATGCATATTATAATATAGTAATCGGTATATTCTTCACAAAGGGCCAATACCGCGTGCTGATCCCTCCGGTAAGAGAGGGGGACGCGTTAAGCGCGTTGGAGGACGTTATGCGGCCCAGGGCGGCGCCGGCGTTTGAGCCCGGTGAATCGCCGGTCGCTTGCCGGATAGAAAAAACGGCGGTAGCGGCGCTGGAAACCGGCGGAATAAAAGTGACGGCTGCGTATCCGGGCCTTATGCGCGGCCGCGAGGTTTTGTCCGCCCCGTTTGTTTCCATTGAGGTTCCGGTGTCGCCGCAAGATAAATTGGTGGAATTGGCCGAGTCGCTGGACAATATCATACAGGAATCGCGTACGGAAAAGGATATATTGGGCGTATGCCGCAACATTAACGGTTTTATCCACTGTATGCGTATAATAGATCAAAAAAGTAAATCAGGGCAGGAGTTGGACACGCAGACGAAGAGGGAATGGCTGAATCAGAATCATTTCATTTATAATTTATTTAATTTTACGCCTGCTGAATTTTTCTCCAATCTGAAATTGGTTCTGGATCATTACGAAGGCGCGCTGAACGGCCGAATTAGTATAAACGAGTACCGCGAGCCGTTTTACACGGCTTGGGGCTTATGTATAACGCGGCTGAACTCAATGGGCGTCGCGGAGACGCTTATTGAGCCTTATAAAACACGGGTTACTAAAAACGAATTGCTTAACGGCTGGAACAAGGAGAATACCGAAGGCAGGGAAGCGGATGAGGGCCATCCGCCCGGCATGGTTTACGGTGTGTTGAAGAGAGGCGTAGAAATAGACGGGCAGTTAGTTCAGAGGCCTGTGGTGAATGTTTACGCGTAAAAGCGGCAGGGGAGTTTAATGGGAAAGGTAATAAGCGGGCAAGGCGCGGACGGCGCGTACAACTATAGAAATTTTAACATACTCTGCGAGCGGTGTGAAGTGAGCGAGGGGCAGAAATCAGATATTTTGGAGTACTTTCTGTACAATCACGCCCCGGCGGACGACGTGCTGCTTAAACATTTCGCGGCGTTGAAGGTTTTTTATACCAATATATTTTTGACCAAGGATACGTATAACGGAAAAATGGATGTGGCGCGGATTGTGCTTAACAACTGCCGCGAGAAAGGGCTGCTCACCATCATCGATCCGGGCTGCCATACACGTTCCCGCGCAGAGAAATTCATGCGAGAGTACAGGAACAATAGGGCAGTGCTGATTGAGTCCAGGACAACGGATAAACTGGATATAGCGAATATGGTTCGCGTCGATGATTACGGGTTGAAATTTTATTGCCGGGGGCGCGGCATGTATCTGATTCAGCGGGCAATGGCCACCGAATTCGTTTACAGCGCCAAGGGCAGCTATAATGATTTTTTAAACGCCGGGGAACCTGTTAAGCCTCCGCCGACTAGGGCTGTCGCCGCGGGATCTAAAAAACAGCAAGAAATGGAACAAACCGGCGAATACGCGTCAAACCCGGACGAGCCTAACCCGGACGAGCCAAACCCGGATGCTGAGAATAAAGACGAGGGGCGGATACTTCAGTTTCCGGTTGAAGCATTGAAACAGCTGACAGAGATCCTTGTGCGCCAGGAATTGACCAGTTCCGCGCGTATGGTTAAAATTCTGGTCAGCAATTACAGTGTAATCGTTAACGAACTTAAGAGCGTCAACAACAAGCGCGTCTGGCTGGAGGAACACTATTATGTGTATACGCTGCTTGATAATAGCGCCGAAGGCGCGTACAAACAACTGGAAAAGGCTGCGGGCGCCTGCGACGACGCGGTTAAGCGGTATGAGGCTTTAAAGAACCTGTCCGCCTGTAAGCCGGCCTTTATAAACGTGTGGAACGCATGTCTCCGATCCCTGGAACAGCGGGCGATACGCGTCCTGCCGATCAGGATTGACGGGGCGGGGTTTATCGTAACCAAAAACGAACTGAAAGACGGCTGGGAACTGCGCAATACCGAAGGGCGCAGGGCTGACGAAGAGAATCCTGTAAATAAAGTTTACGGCGTAATACAACACGGCGTGCTGGTGGAAAACGAGATCGCCAGGAGGCCGATCTTAAACGTATATACTGATTGACTCGGGGGGTGCGCAAATGAATGTAACAGATGTGATACAAGTGGTGCTGACCATGATTGTTTCTTGGTTTGTGATTGTGTTTCTGCTATACTTTCTGTTGATTAAAATGGCGGGATACAAAAACGCGTGGATTTTGGCAAGGGCTCTTTATTCGATTTATTTGCTGCTGCTGCTGCTTTACTCTTTATTTTTAAGCCCGTATACCCGTTACGTGCGATTCTTGAGCACGGGTTTTTATATCGCGCTGGTCATTTTCGTGTTGTTGCTGCTGTTTGTTATCCTTACCGGGATGACTGGCGGCAGAATCAGGAGAGGAGGCGGTTCCGACGCGTAAGGCGCTGATTTTAGGCGCGGGCGGCACAGGCGGGCAGGTTATCAATCGCGTGCGTGATCTGATTGAGTGGAGACAGAACAAGCATGTCGGCAATATGACCAATATACAGTATCTGGAATTGGACGCCGACCGATCCATTATGCCCGAGAGCGACGTAAACCTGTTTGAATTGACCGTGCCGCAGGCTGCCGTCGATAAATTTAAACGGGAACACATACAGGACTCTATGCACAAATGGGCGGATATAGAAGCCCTGGAAGCCGTAACGGACGGCAGCAGCCGCACACGTTCGAAGGGCAAGTTTACGTTTATGTACCATTATAACGATATTGAGGAAGCCGTCAGACTGCGTCTGGATAACCTGTATAAAGCGCGGGTCGAGGGCTTAACGGCCGCTACCAAAAAGAAGATCTATATAATTGCAAATTCTGTCAGCGGCACGGGCAGCGGCTGTTTTGTGGATTTCGGATACCTGATCCGAAAGATTATACGGGAAACCCCGGAATACCGCACGGATCCACAGTTGAATCTGACGCTGATTCTAACCCTGCCCGCCAGCATGGATAACGCCATCAAGCTGCGCAACGCCTATTACGCGTTGGAAGAACTCAATCATTATATGTCTGACAACGCGTATACCTTTGAGCACGTACAAAACCCCGGGCAGATAATAAAAGAGGAACCCAATGTACATCCGTTCGATTTCGTGTACCTGATTGGGCCCCAGCGCGGCCAGACCGCGGAAAGCGGCGAACTGGAAAAAAGTATCGGGGAGTATCTGTATAATGATATTTTCTCCCCGTCCGCGGATGTCCGCGACGGGCGCCGCGACGATATGAACATTTTCATGCGCAAGCGCGACTCGGCGGGGTATTCCAGAAGCTATATGACATTCGGGTTTTCCACAATCGAATACCCCGCCATACAAATCTCGCGCGCCGCAGCGTACAGTTTTTTGGAAAATCAGTTCAGGCAGTTTTTACCCAGCGAGTCTTTGGGGAATCTGGACTACGCGTACGGCAATATTTTTTTGAATAACGGCGACCACAAAGAAGCCGGTACGGTTTATAATCAATTGCTGAAGGGCGTTTCGGCCAACGTCATAGACGGGGGCTCATACAGCGTCGATATCCTGAAACTGATCGACGGGATTAAGGTGCGGGCATACGAAAATTTCAAAGACGACGGTATGAATACACAGTACCTTCGCGACTTAATCGACAGTATAGACCGCGGGTTTATCAGCGGCGGGCTGGGGTTCACCGACGGGCAGTACGGCGACGGCACGGTAGACAAGGTTATTCAGAAAAATATCGATCTCCTTAAAGGCGTGACAGAGGCGGGTTGGGAGCGGATTATTAAAACCTCTCTGCTGAACGCGATGTTTACGCGTCCCCACGGGCTAAGGCTGGTTAAACAGCTTCTTTCGGATATTATCAAGCGGATAAACGCCATTGAAGAGAGACAGGAAGCTGATGGCGACATTTCAGATATGCGTTCGGAAATGCGCGTAACTTGTTTTAATATTGACAATTTAAAAAATGATCCGCTGCTGCGAATAGGCTGGCTGTATAAAATGCCCATAAACGACCTGTATCAGCAGTTTCAGGATCAGCTCGATCAGTATGTGTCATACCGTTTAAGCGCCGCGACGGTGAGGCAGGCCAGGATACTGGCAAAGGCCGTTAAAACCAGACTGGAAGGCTTCAGAGGCCGCGTGGATAAATTTGCCGACGCAATTATCGCCTGGCGAGACAGGCTTCAGGCGAATTATCAGGAGGTTTGCAGGCCGCAGCCGCTTAACGGGCATGTGGTTATGCAAAATGAGATCGCTGCACTCGCGGACAGCCTGAAACAAAATTCAGCGATAGATTACGAACAGGTTATGGCGTATCTGCGCGGGACATATGAAGGCTGGCTGTCGGCTTTCGACGATAACCCGCTGCGGGAAACGGATAAATCGGCTATAGAGGATAGCCTGCGCGCCGCTTATTATGCTCGCCTGGGAACAAAGAATGTCATTAACGAATTTATTTTGGAAGAGGAGATAAAGGCGCAGCAACCCGGCGCTGACCCTCAGGAAGCCCATAACCCTGGCAGAAGCACTGTCGCGCGGGTGGACGGCATGTCTAAGCTGTATCTGAGCATGACTATTACGGATCCTCTGGCAATTACCGATTCCGAGCTTACGGAAGCCAAGTGGTTCTTTTACCCGGACGGTAAGAACGCCAGCGCCAATAATTTCTCTAACCAGTTCGCGCAGATTCTGCGCAGCTTGGCGATTGTAAGAAATTGGACTGAACAGAGCCATGACAGTTTTGACGCTTATACCATTATGTTTTTAGAAGAAAAGGGCTGTTTCGCCGTCAGATACGTGGATTTGCTTACAGATCGCCAGATGATCGAGGCGCTGGCTCAGATTACCCAGAGCGACAGCGTACCCAATACGTATTTGGCGCGCATGGATGTGGATTTTTTGCCGCTTAAGCTGATTAGCGGCGAGCGTTTGGATGAGCTTAAGGTCGCTCTGCTGGTATCTGTTATGACAGGCGCCCTGCAGCCCGACGAAAGCAGCTTTGTGTATCGGGACAAACGCGCCGTGAAGAGCATATTCAGCAGGACATACAGATCGATCCGCCTGCCGCGGTTGTATAAGAGCGCTATTTACAGACTTCAGAAAGAACCGCAGGAAACGCTGAACACGCTGAAGGCGTACAACGACAAATATATAGCCGAGAACCAGACGGAATTCCTATTGAACCTGCACGGGTTTATTGCGGATCCGTCGCCGTCTATCCTGCTGAATAACCCGGACGCGGATAAGGCCGACATTGAACGCTTGCTGGTAGAAGAATTTTTAAAACCAAGGCCTGTTTTATTTGACGCATGGAACGAGACATTCCCGGACGACCCTCTGGAACACGCCTCGTTCAATTTCGAATATGTCAGAAAAGGCGAAAAGGAAGGTTACATCAATCAAGGTTTTTATTGCAAGATCTGTCATCAGTTTATAAAAGACGCTGTTACGCTGGACGGCGCGCCGGATTTCAGCAAGATTCCTGAATTCAAGCGGCAGCACAGTTCTTGCAACAGATAAGGCTGAAACGCTTCCCCTCAGGCATGAACCAAAGAAAGTGTTTCCAAAATTTGTTGCACATGTTACAATAATTCTAATAGTGACGGATAGAGGTGAAACGCGTAATGCCTTGCTGGAAGTGCGGTTATTCAAATCCGATGATGAACGCGTACAAATACTGTACGGAATGCGGAGCGCGGCTGATTCAGGAATGTATGTACTGTCATAAGGACATACCCGTTCAGGCGTGGGAATGCCCGCATTGCGGACGCGCCCTGTTACGCTGCCGGGCGCACAGTATATTATATGGTTTGGAGCGGACGCGCTGTGAAATATCCGGATGCGAGGAAAAGCTCGTGTATAAGAGCGACGTGTTCCTTCCTCATGGAGCGGCTTTGAACAGGGCGAACGCCGTAAATATAAATCAGCGGGTAAGCCGCGTTGCCTGCTCGCCTGCGGGCGCGGCTATCTCGCCGGTTATAGTCAATAATATGCACGGCTATTTTTGGAAAGCCGGGCATAATCAGAGTAAACTATGCTGTTTTGACTTCGCGAAAGGCGTTTATGTTTGGCCGGAAGACGCGTGCCCGGCGGAGGATTTCTTTGTGCGGGCCGACGGAATTCTTAATTTTGAGTTGTCCGGAGTTCATCTGATTACCAGTCTGGCTGACAGAGTATTGATCAACCTGCTGAACGACGGGAAATCCGTCGCGTCCGTACCTGCGGCGGAGACGGAGTATCAGGCCTGGATGGCGGATAACCGGCTGTTTATACTGACTCGCGGGCAGGGGTTGGTCTATTATGATCCCCCGTATAAAACGCCGAATCCGCGAGGGCTAAGCGTTGGCGGCGCGGTGATCGCGGGAACTGAAGCCGAAACGGTTTTACCCGCGATGGACGGCGGGCAGGCCTTCTTTGTAGGTTTTGACGGCTCGCTAATAACAGCCAATTCGGATGGTGAGGCGCGCGTATTATTTACGCCCCGGGGCGGCGCTCAGATCGGCTATCTGGCTGTTAAAGACGGTTATGTGATGTTTTCGGCGCTTGTCGGCTTAAACAATGGGGAAAGCGTATACGAGCTGCGCCGGCTGGACGCCGAGACCATGGAAGAAATCGTTATCGTAGAAAATGCGCATCTCGCCTGCGCTAAATTTACGGTTTCACAAGACAGCGTGTTCACCTGCGAACGCGTAACCGGCGGGGAATTGTATTTTTATGAGTACCCTCTGTCCGGCGGATACACCATGAACCCTTATACGCGCAGGTGGCGTATCTCCAAAGCCTCGGATGTTTATGATTTTTATTGCGCTGTCTGCGGCGAAGACGTGAATTTTCTCTACATCTCGCGCAGCGGCGGGTTTAACCTGATTGAGGCGTACCGCATGACCGGCTCGGGAGCAGGCGAACGCTTGAAAGCCATGAACGCCAGTTCGCAGTGCGGCATGATCAGCGTCTATAACCATGTGATATTGACGGATCGGAACACCGGGCAGATGTTTGATGTTAAAACGTTATAAGAAACTGTCTGGCGTCTCAGGAATGACGGATTTCCGAGTGAAAGACGTCGGTTCAGGGATGTTAGGCAGGTTCTGAGGCGGGGGAGAGGGCTTATGAGACGATTTTTGTGTGTTTTACTTGCAGCCTGCTGCCTTAACCTGTACCCGGTTTTTGGCGCGGCGCCCGATAATTCGGATGCGGTACCGGTGGAAATTGAGGGTTCAAAGGGATTCAGCGATATATGCCAGCGGATGCTGGGCTATATTACGGGGTTGGATTGCCGTAACGCCCATTTTTACATCCTTATGGACGTATCCGGCAGTACCAAGGCAAACGGCGTTTCCGACAGTTTCGCCAGGTTGTACGACTTTCTGAACACCAGTTTCTTCTATGCCGGCGATAAGTTTTCCTATATCCCGTTTGCCCTGGATGTGGATTGGTCCATGGAAAAGGATTACGATTATGATCCCGAAAAAAACCCGATTATTTCGGCGGGCAATCTGACGGACGACATGGGCACGGATTGGTATAAGCCTATCTTTATGCTGCTTCGCAAGATAGAGGAAGAAAATCTGAAGGAAGAAATGCCCATCATTATCCTGCACTTGAGTGACCGGTCGGATAACGACGACCCCCGGCCCGACGCTTATTTGAAAAACGATTTCTACCCCAAAGCGGATCCGGGCGGGTGGCGTGAATGGGAGCGGCTTCAGAGTGCGCTCAATATTTACGATCGCACTCTGCGGTTCACCGCGCCGGCAAACGAGACCGGCGCGCATTCGGAATCGTTCCATTTGGCTGTATGGTATGCAGATAATATCGGCGATTTCGAAATCAATCGGAAGTTAAACCGCGAGCGGGGTCTCGAGGGCGAAGAGGTAATGCTGGCGGCGCAGCAGGATACCAAAGAGGTTACGTTCCGGATGCGCAAAAAGCCGAGCGCAACCGGGTATAACTTGTACATAGCCGACAGCCGCGATACGTTGATGGAATCTTTGAACAGCAACGCCGCGGAGGATAAGAAACACGCGGTTTTGTATGAAAATATCAAATATGAGGACAACCCTGTTGTACCGGACATTAAGGAGTATAAAATATTAAACACCGATCTGTTGCGGCTGTTCCCCGACGCGGAAAAAACCAGTCTGTTTTATTCAGTACGCGAGATCGACGCCAATTACGGCGAATCGCAGATGCGATTCATACGTGAGCTGCCGCCGCTTATCGTGAAGATAAATATTAAGAGCATTCTTCTAACCCTTGGCTTGCTGACGCTGTTAGCGGCTTTGCTGCTTAGTTTTCAGCGCATTAACTGCATTCTTGTTCTGAACGGCGATCAGAAATTTTTGCTGTCCGGAGGCAAGGCGGTTTACCTGAAATGTACGCGCGCGCCTGCGTCTCGCAATGTGCAGGCGTTCAAGACTTATCCGGCGTCTTTTGAAAACAGGAACATCGCCAAACTGGACTTAAGTCCAAAGATGTTTATCCCGCTGTTCAAGCTGAGCGTGCATGTTACGCAGAGCAAAGACGGCGCGGCGCTTGCCGGCCCGCCTGTGCTGCGGGACGGCGGAAATAAATTCACAGCGTCTGTGGGAGAGGGCAGGATGGAGTTTACGGTTGAAAAGAAAGATTTGATTAAGAAAAATTTTGGTAAGCTGATTATATTTTCCATTTTTTTATTAATAGGCGCGGTTTTGACTCTCGCTTCGTTGGCCGTATAGTAACTTATGGGCGTTCTTTGCCGGTTTTTAACATTTGACGCCCATAAGTTACTGTCATCAAGCACAATAGACTATCTGGCGAGTGATATAAAAAGCGTTGCCGGGCCGTTTATTTCGAGTATATTATTTTTTTTATGCTGGCTTCAGACAGGCAAAACTCATCCATTAGCTGATTTACCGGGACGCCGTTTTTATAATGATCGGCAATAGCGCGGTTACGTTTGTGGATCTCTTACGCCGCTCAGTTGGCCCCAATGAGTTCTTTTTTCTTCCTGTTTCGGGATATATAGGATCGTACCTGCGGTATATGCCTGAATTTCAGCCAGCAGTTCAGGCGGCAGTACATCCTTCGCGTTCAGATACCGCAACAATGAAAACCCCTTCATCAGATTGATATGATGTCGTATAAGAGACTTTCATAATCACACCTCCCGATTCAAATATAGATAAAACTAAAAGTTCATTAAGAACAAACGCGGGAAAGCTTACGCTTTCCCGCGCCGCTGTCCTTTAAGGCTAGGACAAAGCCCACCTCATTTTAATCACTATACCAACCCCTTTCGATTGGACTCGCCTTTGCTCGCCCCGGCGGCGTAAATCCGCCGGGTTGATGGGCGAACGACATAAAAACGGTGATTTTCACGCCGTCCGCCTCGGCTGTAATATTATAATATCCGAAAACACACGCCGATTCAAGATAAAAAACAGCTATAATCAATCTGTGGCAAACCCGCTGCATTGGACGATAGCGCTTTGATCCCGCATGTCAGTTTTTATAGCCTTCGGGGTGTTTGGAATGCCATTCCCACGCAGTGCCGATAATTGATTCCAATGTGTTGTAACGCGGCCTCCACCCCAATTCCTTTACGATCTTTTCTGATGAAGCTATCAGTTCGGGGGGATCGCCGGGCCTTCTCGGCGCGATCTCTACGGGAATGGGCTTCCCGGTAATAATTCCTGCGGTTTCCACTATTTCTTTATTGCTGAACCCTTTGCCATTGCCTAAATTGTATATCATACTCACATTATGTTCCAGCAGCTTTTCAAGCGTAAGGATATGCGCGTCAGCCAGATCTGCAGCGTGGATATAGTCGCGGACGCATGTGCCGTCAGGCGTGGGGTAATCATCCCCGAACAGTTTCAGTTTCGGGATTTTGCCTAAAGCCGTCAGCAGTACGGCGGGTATCAAATGTGATTCCGGGCGGTGATCCTCTCCTATCCTTCCGGAAGGATGCGCGCCGGCCACATTAAAATACCGCAGTACGGCGTATTTCAAACCATAAGCGTTATCAAACCATTTAAGTATCTTTTCAACAGCCAGTTTGGTTTCCCCATATGGGTTAATGGGCAGCGTGGGCGCAGATTCGAGAATAGGAATGTTTTGCGGTTTCCCGTAAACCGCGGCGGTAGATGAGAATACTATATGATAAACATTGGCTTTTATCATAGCCTTAAGCAGCGTCAAGCCGCCGCATACATTGTTTTCATAGTATTTCATGGGATTTTCGACACTCTCTGAAACCAAGGAATACGCCGCGAAATGTACTACTGAACCAATCTTGTGTTTTTCAAACAATCTTCTCAGGAATTCCTCGTCACGCAAATCGCCTTGATAGAATCGCGCGCCAGGCCATACGGCGTCACGGTGTCCCTTCTCCAGATTATCCGCCACAATGGTTTCATAACCCCGCTCTACTAATTCCGCAACCGTATGGCTGCCCACATAGCCTGCCCCTCCACAAACCAGAACCGCAGACATATACAATCCCCTTTCCGCCGAATCGTTCTCAATTATAAATTCTCTTTGCTCCGTCGCCGACATCCGCCGTGTAGAACATCGGGCTTAAACCCGTATGTTTCTGATATTGACGCCCCGTATGGCTTATAAACGCATCCGAGTCCGCTTCTTTAACCAGAGTCACTGTACAACCCCCGAAGCCGGCGCCGGTCATTCTCGAGCCTAAAACGCCGGGCGCTTGCCAGGCCGCTTCCGCCATGGCGTCCAGTTCCGGCCCGGTTACTTCATATAAATCCCTTAATGATATGTGCGACTGGTTCATTAATGACCCAAAAGCCGCTAAATCGCCGATTTTTAAGTATTCGACCGCCTTAACCGTCCTAGCGTTTTCAGCTATCGCATGCGCCGCGCGTCTGCGATCAACCTCGTTTTTAATAAGCCCCTTATCCACGTTAAACGCTTCTTCCGACAGTTCGCACAGCAGGTTAATATCATATTTAGCGCGCAGATCCCGTACAGCCCGCTCACACTCGGCTCTTCGTGTATTATACGCGGAATCCGCCAACTTCCGGCGTTTATTGGTATCAGAGATGATCAGTTTGCAACCTTTTAATTGAAGAGGCACATATTCATGCGTGAGCTTTCCGCAGTCCAGCAGAAGCGCGCAATCCGTCTTACCCATACCTACGGCATATTGATCCATAACACCGCAGTTGACGCCCATATATCCATTTTCAGCGCGCTGACAGAGTTTTACCATCTCCAGGCGATCCATACCGCAGTTAAACAGGCTGTTCAAGGCCGCGCCCATAAGCAGTTCCACGCTGGCGGATGAGGAAAGCCCGGCGCCGTTTGGGATATCACCTTCAATATATATGTCCATCCCGCCGATCTTATATCCCGCTTTTTGAAATTCCAGAGCGACGCCTTTCAGATAGTTAGCCCAGCCGTCTTCCGTTTTATATGACAGATCCGTAATATCCGCCGCGGCCCGCTTGGGGAAATTACCCGAAGCAAAGCGCATAAGCCCATCGTTTCGTTTCCGCGCGGCGGCGTATGTGCCTAAACTCAGAGCGCAGGGAAATACATATCCGCCGTTATAATCCGTATGCTCGCCAATCAGATTCACCCTGCATGGGGAAAAGAAAAACATTGTATTTCCCCCGTTTTCATACAGATCGATAAATCGTTTACCTATATAATGTATGTCCATAAAACCCCGTTTCCTCCGAAGAATTGTATGAAACCCATCACCATTTCAGGTTGTCTACATACTATATAATAGTTGTACGGCGGCGAAACCCTTGAATAGCGACATAATGAATCACAATCATAATTCATCATGTGAACGGTTTGCGCTATACATCAATATACGCAGGGAAGTGAACACTTTGTCCAAGTATTGGTATCCTGACAATTATGAGGAATACCTCAAAGGGCAGCTCTATGAAGCTCACGACAGACCGGAACCGCCTTGCGGCCGTGATTGTTACGACCGCGGGGGAGGTTATGATCACAGATGCCATGAGCGCGATGATCCGAATTATAATTGCAATCAGGGCCCCAAGGGCAATCCCGGTCCGCGCGGCCCCGAAGGCCCTCCCGGATGCACCGGCGAACGCGGGCCTCAAGGATGCCCAGGTCCTGTCGGCCCTCCCGGCCCTCCCGGATGCACCGGTCCGACCGGCGCTACAGGCCCGCAAGGCCCCGTCGGCGCTACTGGCCGGCAAGGTCCCGCAGGCCCAGCCGGCGCTACCGGAGCGACGGGTCCCATAGGCCCTGTCGGCGCTACCGGCGCTACCGGTTTACAAGGCCCTGTAGGCCCCGTTGGAGCTCGCGGCTGTACCGGTGAAACCGGCGCGCCCGGCCCTGCCGGTTCAATGGGCCCTGCGGGGGCGACAGGCCTGCAAGGCCCTACCGGAGCGACCGGCGCAACAGGCCCCATAGGCCCTGCCGGTCCGCAAGGCCCTGCCGGTTTCACCGGCGCAACAGGTCCCATAGGCCCCGCCGGTCCGCAAGGCCCTGCCGGTCCCGCTGGTCCGATAGGCCCCACAGGTCCCGCCGGCCCGGCCGCGCCATCCGCTTACGGTGGCAGATACGAACCGAGCGCGGCCAGTGTAACGCTGCCCGCGCAGCAATACGTTCAAATTCCGTTACCCGGCGTGTCCGATTACCAATATGTCGATTTCGGCGGCGGCGCCAACAGCATTAGATCGCTTTATGACAGCGAATATCTGATAACTTATTATGTCGCGGCCGTTACCGCCTCCGGCAGCGCGAACGTTACCGTGTATATCCGCGTAAACGGCGTAATCATCAGCGAAAGCGGTATATCACATTTTATTGGTACAGCGTCTGATTGGGCGTTCAACGGTTCCGTAATAAAACATCTTGCTTATGGAGATATAGTCGATCTCGTTATAATCGCGGATCAGGACGTAACGCTCAATATAGCTCATGCATATGGGGCGCGTCTTATTGTTCACAGTTTTAACGGCTGACGGATAATTAAGAGGATGAACCTTCAGGTTCGTCCTCTTATACCGCGATATCCTCCGGCTCACGATTTTACAACATTTCTCCAGTCAAGATCCCCTCGATCCAAGGCCAGCAGTAACGCCTCCGCGGTGGCCAGATTACTGGCAAGCGGAATATTGTGGACATCGCATAAGCGCAAAAGGCTGTTTATATCCGGTTCCATATAACGCTGTACAATCGGTTCACGCAGAAAGATCACCAAGTCAATATCATTTTGTGCAATCTGCGCCCCTAATTGATGCTCGCCGCCCAGATGCCCGGCTAAATATTTATGGACAGGCAAATTGGTCGCTTCCTCAATGATCTGCCCTGTCGTACCTGTGGCATAAAGCGTGTGCCTGCTCAAGATATGCCTGTAGGCTATGCACAGATTCTCCATGAGCCTCTTTTTTCCGTCGTGCGCAATAAGTGCTATGTTCATAAACTCACCCCTTGAATATTGACTTGGCCTTAAAAAGACCTATATTTAGAACCAACCCGACGCAAGCCATATTGACCCACATAGATGAACCGCCTGAAGATAGAAACGGGAACGGCATGCCGGTATTCGGCAGAATATCGGTAGCCACGCTCACATTCACAAACACCTCAAAAGCAAGCTTTCCGGCCACGCCCATAGCTGCCATCCGGCCAAGCATATCAGGCGAGCGATTGGCAATTAGAATACATTTGCTGATTATTATGAAAAACACAATCAGCGCGGCTGAGCAGCCTATAAAGCCGAACTGTTCCCCTACGACTGAAAATATAAAATCAT
>JAITDJ010000199.1 GCA_031282635.1 Clostridiales bacterium | reverse complement strand
GAAAAATACTAAGCAGTAAATAAATGACAGCTATCATTATGAACCCCCAAACGAATTTTTTAGGATTTGTATTTTTTTGCCGTATTATGCAATAATCAGTATACACCCGCAAAGGTAGTTTTTCAATATCCAGTTTTTCAATACCTATTATAACACGTTTGATATTTTTGTCATGAGGAAAAGAGGTTAAACATGTTTGACATTCATGAAGAGTTAAAGAAACTGCCCAGAAAGCCCGGCGTCTATTTGATGAAGAATGAGGACGGATTAATCATATACGTAGGCAAGGCGCTCAACCTGGCAAACCGTGTGCGCCAGTACTTTCAGTCTCCGTCGGGCCATACGCCGAAGGTGCGGGGGATGACCCCGCACATCCGCGAATTCGAATATGTAGTGACGGATAACGAAGTCGAGGCGCTTATTTTAGAATGTAATTTGATAAAAAAACACAATCCAAAATATAATGTAATGCTAAAAGACGATAAAGCGTATCCATATATAAAGCTGACGGTGAATGAAGCGTATCCGCGCGTTTTATTGGCGCGCAGGCATGACAGGGATAAGGCGAAGTATTTCGGCCCGTATACCAGCGCGGGCGATATTCGCGAATCGCTGGATTTAATACGAAAAATCTGGCCTTTGCGCAGTTGTATGCGAAAATTACCGCATGAGATAGGTAAGGGGCGGCCTTGCCTGAACCACCATATCGGCGGATGCAAAGCCCCCTGTGCCGGGCTGATAAACGAAAGCGATTATAACAAAATTGTCGATGAGGTTCTGCGGTTTTTAAGCGGCAAACATGAGACAGTAAAAAAACGCCTGGCTGACGAAATGTGGGAGGCTTCTGAAAATCTGGAATTTGAGCGCGCCGCTGAGCTGCGAGACAGATTGAGCGCGTTAGAAACCCTGCTGGAGAAACAGAAAGCCGATACGGCGTCCGGGGAAGACGCAGACGTTATAGCTTTTGCGCGCGCTCACGACGAGGCTTTATTTCAAGTGTTTTTTATCAGGGCCGGTAAAATCGTTGGCCGTGAACATTTTATGGTAAATCATGTGGATGATTTATCACGACAGGAGGTCATGACGGCGTTTATAAAACAGTTTTACGCTGAGGCGGCGTTTATACCCCGAGAACTGATACTGGAAAACGGAATAGATGATAAGGATGTAATAACGCGATGGCTGGCAGCCATGAAAGGGGCAAACGTAACCGTAAACACGCCTCAGAGGGGAGAGAAGCGTGAACTGGCGGAATTGGCGTCTAAAAACGCGATTCTGACACTGGAGCAGTTTGGCGAGCATATCAAACGCGAGAAAGCCCGAACTGACCGGGCGCTGGAGGAGATCAAAAGCGCGCTCGGACTCCCTGCGGCCATAGACAGAATTGAGGCGTACGATATTTCAAACATACAGGGTTATGAGTCCGTTGGGTCGATGGTGGCATTTGAAAATGGTAAACCCAAAAACAGCGATTACCGAAAATTTAAAATAAAGGGGGTTATTGGGCCCGATGACTACGCGAGCATGGAGGAGACAATCGGAAGGCGGTTCAATCGGTATACCGCGGGCGACGTCATGTTCGCCAAACTTCCGGACATATTATTTATAGACGGGGGCAGGGGACAGGTTCACGCGGCGGAAAAAGCCATAGCCGCCTTGAATGTTAAAATTCCCGTATGCGGTATGGTTAAGGATGACAAGCACCGCACGCGCGGGCTTTGGTTCCAGGAAAACGAAATTTCTCTGCCAACGGCGTCCGAAGGCTTTAAACTGATAACCCGGATACAGGATGAAGTTCATAGGTTCGCGGTAGAATATCACCGTAAACTGCGCGCCGATGCGCAGACCCATTCGTTGCTGGACGATATAAACGGCATAGGGCCGGCGCGGCGCAAGGCGTTGATGCGGCGTTTTAAATCCATTGAGAATATAAGAAAAGCTGATTTATCAGAATTGGAGCAGGCCGACGGCATGAATAAAAAAGCCGCTGAAGCTGTTTACAGGTATTTCAGGCAGTATACCGCGAGCCGCTGACAATTAGATTCCGTTTACTATTGAAGTTCTATGAAATTTAGTATATATTAAAGAAATAATATTGTAACATTTCCATAAGCGAATTGCGAGGTAACAATATGTATACGGTTTCTCTCTCAAGTTTAATCCAGGAGTTCGATCTCAAAATATTATCGGAAGGGGTAGAAATAGCCGATAAAGTGATCAGCCACGCGGAAATAAATCGTCCCGCTTTGCAATTAGCCGGTTATTATGATTACTTTGATTCCGATCGTCTTCAAATTATTGGAATTGTAGAATACACATACCTTCAGAGGATGGATTCTGGGTTGCGTAAAGAAACTATCCACCGGATGTTCGCCAATAAAATACCATGTCTGGTTATCTGCCGGAGTATGGAACCATTTCCGGAAATGATACCGCTGGCTGAAGAATATGACGTTCCGGTGCTGGGCTGTCAGGACAGCACAACGGACTTTATGGGAGAGGTGATTAGATGGCTTAAGGTTCATTTAGCGCCGCGTATTACCATGCATGGCGTCTTGGTTGACATTTACGGCGAGGGTGTGTTTATTATGGGGGAAAGCGGCATCGGAAAGAGCGAAACCGCCTTGGAACTGATAAAGCGCGGGCATAGGTTTGTCGCGGACGACGCCGTGGAGATAAAACGGGTATCGCATCAGACGCTGATCGGAAGCTGTCCGGAATTAATAAAATATTTCATTGAACTGCGTGGCATAGGTATCATTGACGTACGGCAGATGTTCGGCGTGGAGTCGTTGAAAGCGACTCAGTCTATTGATCTGATTATTAAGCTGGAACAGTGGGATCAAAATAAAACATATGATCGTTTGGGTTTGCATGAAGAGTATATGGAAATTTTAGGCAATAAGCTGGTCTGTCATTCTATTCCCATCCGTCCAAGTCGAAATCTAGCTATTATCTGCGAATCGGCGGCTATAAATCACAGGCAGAAAAAAATGGGTTATAATGCGGCTCAAGCGTTGCAGGCGCGTGTTTCGCACAATATGAACGTCCAGTAATAATCCAGTATATGAACTAAAGCGGCGTTGATAATAGTATTAGATCGGAGTGTGCCGTTTGAAGTTTCCGCTGCATGTCTTAAAAGCTTACAATGTACTCTATGATGAACCTTTGTGCGATTACACAACATTTAAAATCGG
>JAITDJ010000182.1 GCA_031282635.1 Clostridiales bacterium | reverse complement strand
GCGTGGGTCTTTCAGATTTGTTTGTATTTCTTCCTTTATCTTTTGTATATTCATTTTTTCGCCCCTGGATTATTATACCAGAGGTTTATCGATTCGAAAAGTAAATGCTGTTGCCCTGTGTCTTCCGGTGATTTCACGGCGTTTTCTTTGCGCAGCGCTTTGAGCCGCTCGGCGACTTCCGGCGTCTGCTCCGCTTCATCAAGATAATACTTCCAGTTCGCCCGCAAAGGGCTATCGGAGTGGCTTTCCAGCCAGAGCCGCCCTAAGCTGTTCTCTACCATGTATTTCACAATCCAGTCCGGCGTGAAAAGCTGGGTGGCGGCGGGGATGTTCTCTTTGGTTATCTTGACGTTCTTTTTAAGGGCGGCGAAAACTTCGTCTTTTTTCTCGGAGATATAATACTGGTAGAGCCAGCCGATGATTTCCACCTGCTCGCCAAAGTCGGCCTCGTCGATGCCGTGAACGAGGTCATAAATGATACCGCCCTTGGTATAGAGCCGGTCGGGGAGAAGCAGTTCGCACTCGTCAGAGAGCTTCGTAAACATGCGGGGCATGATTTTCCGCAGGGCTTCAAGCTGCTGGATGAGGATATAGCGGTAGAGGGCGTCGCCGCCCTTGGCGCGGAGTTCCTCGCCTTGGCTTAGTCGATATAGTCAAGCCGCTCATACTCCCGGTCCCGGATGCAGTCCGGCTCCAAGCGCTCTGGGTTCTCACTGGACAGGATGCGGATGTTGGATGGCAGATAGCCGTTCACTTCCATAAACCGCAGGGCAATCAGACGGTTGAACCATGTGTAAGCCATTTCCTCCACATAGTTCTGCCAGCCATCTTCCTTTACGCCGTCGGCAATTTTGTTTCGCGCCTGCTTCTGGGATTCCGTCAGGAAAATCCCACTCGCTTCGAGTGTCTTGCGGGCTTCTTCCCACGACAATATGCCTCCGGCGGCAATACCCAGCAGGGTCATACGCTGTCCGAATACATCTATCAGTTTGCGACGGGCGCTCGCGGCGTAGTTTTTAATTGCAGTTTTGTTCATATTTGCATCCAGACTTTCAGGTTGCTATACAATCTTAATCGTCGTGTTTTCATCAAGCTGCGCTTCCAGCTTCTGCTTCACGTCAGAGAGCAGATGGTCGATGTCCTCTTCGCTCGACACCTGCGCCGTTCCCGAAAACAGTGATTTCACGCTGATGGTCTTCGTCTTGTGAACGGGCGGCTGCGGAATGGTATCATACTTGCCTTCACCCTCATTCACAGTCTGCGACTGTTTAGGCTGGCGCCAACGGTCATACTCTTTCTGCATTTCCTCGCAGAGCCGAAGCTTCAGCCGATCGCTCTCCGTTCGCATGGCGATGGCTTCATAGATGTTGTTGGCATGTTTGAGCCGTTCCAGGATGCTGTCAAACTGCTCGCCGATTTTGCCGGCGAACAAAGCCGTCAGCACTTTCGTATCCGCATCCATCCGCACCGTCTCATAGTCGGCTCGGATGTCCTTTTCAATCGGCTCGCACTCCTTCTCCAGAAGATCGGTGAAACGATTGCTGAACTCGTCGATAAGTTCCGGCAGTTTGTGAATCTCCGCATAGGGCTTTTGCAGCTTATTGATGCGCTCAATTTCATCAATGACCTTGATAGTCGGTTCATCCAACACATAGGAGCGGTTGTTCTCATATATTGCCAACATTTTTAAGGCTTTGTCGAAGATGTTCTTCTGGTGTACGAAGAATTTCTTCACGTCCTGCGCACCTTCCTCGTAGTCCAGCAAATCGTCCTTGCGGTCTTGGAGCGCGTCGAAGAAAGACTTCACGTCATTGATGGCGATGATGTCGATTAGGAGTTTCCTCCTGTGTTCCAACACATCCTTGCCCGGATAGCGCACACCGGCGTAATTCGCCAGCAAGTCTTTGATGCTGTCAGTCCTTTCGTTCAGCACATTTCTCGCCAAGTCTTTGAAACGCGCCATGAGGCCGTCTTCGTCACCCGGCAGATTTGTAGTTCCGAAAAGCTCTTTGGCAAGGTCTTTGGCGTCGCCCAACAGAGCCGGGGACACCTTCACGCGAATCTTGATAACCAGACGGTCGGTATAGTCACGCTTGGTGACGAAGTTCACGACGTTGAGGTCGGAAGTGGCGATGTTATCGCCGCCGAGTTCCAAGCGCACGGTCTGCTTCTTGAACAGCGTCAGCAGAACGCCGGCGGTGTCATTGTCCTTCCATCCATACGGTGCTTTGCCAAACAAGTCGAGGATGCTACGCATGGTCACTTGAACGCTCTTATAAGAACTGCGGGTGATGACAACATCCACCATTTCCTCAATAGCAAGAACATTGGGTGTTTCGACTTCCATGCCCTGCAAGGTGTACTGACTGTCGTTGGCAGTCAGTACCTTGCGCAAATCCTCCGTAGAGTAGAACGGCGAGGTAATGTAACTCTGTTTGGTATAGATACCCTCCACCAATGTTTTGAAAGCGTCACTCACACGCTCGGACGGCGCTTTCTCTTTGATTTCCAGTTTAGTACCGTTTACGTAGATGTCCGCCGTTTTCAGTGCTTCCACGATGAGGTCTTTGCAGCGTTCCTTGCGCTGTTGGGATTCACGCGTCTTCGTGGTCTTGATGTCCTCAATGGCATCTGTGGACAGCTTGCCGGAATTGCGCCGGATATAGGTATCTATCTGCAATGCTTGCTCCGTCTCGTCGATGAATGCCGTATCGGGCAGCAGGTGCATGATGACGTTGCGTTCCCGCACGGACATGACGCCCAATTCACTGTGGTTCATCTCACCGCCGTGCAGATAATAGGGCGTCAACACGCGGATGCCGATTTCTTCTTTCTGGTTCCCACGCGGGCGGTCGTCGATGATGGAGTTGAAAGCGAAGTCATAGCGGTCGCTATAACGGTATTTACGGTTCACGCCGAACAGCTCACTGAGAATCAGGTCGCCCACTTTTTCGATGATTTCGCTACGGTCGATATTGATTTCCCGAATCTCGCGGTTGACATCCTGTTCCTCGTCTGTGAGGAAGATGTACTGCTCGCCGTTCTTAATAATGAGCTTCTCACGCTCCAAACGGCGCAGGGATTCGTCAATGCGTTTCTTTAGGTCGAGCTTGTCATCACCTATGCTCGAAAGCATGATGGTTGACAGGTTTTCCAAGTTGGCTGGCAGTTTGTCAGCAATATACTTTACAAGGAACAGCACTTTCAGTACGTCCACGTCTTCCGGCTGTAAGCGGGAATTTTCAGCGGCGTTCGTTATCACGATACGGATGTTGTGGTCAAGAAAGGTCTCCACGGTGGAGCAGAAGCTTGGAACGGGATGAGCGCCCCATCTTCCGATTCCCCATATAACTTGGCGGCTTCCTGAAAACCATTGAGCAAGGAACGTTCGCCTTCAGAGAGATGTTTGCCGGATGCGCCGTGCATACGGATTCCCGTGAATACCTCCTGCAACAGCTTGAACTGATAGGGGACAAACGGGTATACGTCTGCAAAGTCCTCGGCATTGGCATAGAGCTTCTTCTCCGGCGTGTCGTGGGAGAAAGTGCTGAGGTTCTTGATGATGGCGCTCTTGTCAGCGTAAAGCAGACGCAGTTTGTCTGCTGCCGTGTCAGTCTTCGCCAACAGACGCTTCTTGATGACTTCATGCACGTTGGCAGAGGATAAGGACAGTCGGGTGTCGAACCGCCCGATGATTTTGGAGAAATCATCCCGGCTGGTCTTGGTCTCGTTGATGATGCTTGAAATGTCTTCCTGCCCGGTGGCAATGACCCACGCCCTGCCGCCACATTCCGTACCGAGGCTCTCCACCACGGTTTGCAAGTTTAGGAGGATGTTGTTATCCGTCCCCATATACTGACCCATCTCGTCGATGAGGAAGATGACGTAGTGTTTCTTCCCAAGCTGTTTGCTGCACAGTTCGATATATTCACGCACCCTGCGAGCGAATGTAGCAATGTCGATGGCGTAGTTGGCTTCGCTCTTGTCATACCAGCTTCTGGCGGCTTCCCTGCTCATCTTCTGAGTAGCAGAAAGCGCGCCGATGATGGCGTCTTCCTCGAAGTAGAAGTCTTCACGTTTGGCTTCCCAAGTGTCACCGGCAAGCTCTGCGAACTTCTCTTTGAACGCTTCATAGGCGCCGCTGGCGGACATCTGCCGCTCAATGTCGCCAATCCACGGCATGGAGCCGCAGAAACCCTGCATTTCATTGAACACCTTCATGAATACCTTGACGATGGCGTCCTTGCTGACCTTGGAATCCGAATCGGATTTCGCGTCGATATTAAACAGGATTACGTCGGCGCTGATGTCACCCGCTGCCTTCATGTCGGCAAGGATACGGTTGTCGGCAATTTTGTCGTCGAAGTATCCCACCGCTTTAAGACCGGCGTATTCTTTGCCGGACAGCAAGTAAGAGATGATTTTCAGGAAGTGGGATTTACCACTACCAAAGAAGCCGGAAATCCACACGCCGATTTTGTCAGTGCGGGCGGTTGTCCCTTTTCGATAGCTCTCGAACAGTTTATCGAAGTGTCGGTTCAACTCCTTGGTGACGACATACTCGTCCAATTCATTGACGATAACCGCCTCGTCGTCCTGGCCGATTTTCACCACGCCTTGAATGTTTCGTGTGATGTCTTTTGCGAATAGCTCCTTGATTTTCATCTGTTTCTCCTACCTCTCAATAAGCCTGAAAGCCCTGTAATAGTTGTCGTCCGTAATTTCCCCGAATAGCCGCAACTCCGATTCATAAACGCCGGGGAAGAACATCACCACCGGGTTCCGGTCAATCCTGCTGTGCAGGTTGTTAGGAACCGTGTGAGAACGGATGATTGGGTAGCTTTTTCCGACGCCAAGGATGAATACGATGTCTGTGTCGGGGTTCAGCCCTTCACAGATGCGATTCACGATGATATCGTCGTCAAGCGTCAGTCTGAGCGTCTTCCTTATGGGGTTGAGGACTGCCGCGCTGCCTTTGTCCTTTTCCATCGTGAGCACCCTGTCTAAATATCCTTTGCCTTCGAGGGCTTCAACCATCAAGTCAAATAAATCGTACATGACGATGCAGATGTCGTCCCTTTCTGCCGCTATGCTCTGCCTGAGATAAGCTGCATGAGCGCGGACAGCCATCTCGTCTTCCGGCGCATAGTCGAATATCCAGAAGTTTATCTCGTTGCCCAGCCCGCGCCCGGAACGAAACTCCGGTGACAGGATTTTCGGTTTTATCAGGTCAAGCCTTTGGTTCAGCGTTTTCATCCTATACCTCCAGAAGCATGGCCTCTGCGTAGATGTCATGCTTTTTCCAACATTTGCGGGCATCAGCGCTCAGAACAGGCTTCATAATCTGGATTCTTCCCGGCTGTTTCTTGGCAAGACCCGCTTCACAAAGGACATTCTTGTATGTGTTCTTTACCCTGCCAAGGTTATTTGCAGACCATGAAGCGACTTTCTCGCTCTCGTTGGCCTTAGCGGTCATGAATATCTCAATGTCGCTGTCCGCTATCAGCAACTGGCCGATGGCGGCCTTGTCCTGAAATACTTGGCGCATGAACTCAAAGAGAAGCAAATCAGTCATCTCCATTGCATAAAAGGCGACCAACTTGGCATCCTCATCACTGCCGCTTGAAAGAAGGGATAGCTGGCAATCACTTAGCGCACTAAGGCGAAGCCGCATTTTGGAAGCCATCTCTCTGCGGCGCTTTTCTTTTTCAAGTTGAAAGAAGTTTTCTTCCACGGACAGCCTCGTAATCTCGTCCGGCGTTTTGCCGCCGGCAATGATACGGGCGGCCTTGCGCGTCTCAATGAACAGGAAAGGCATATCCTTGATGTTGGACGAGTATTCAAGTCTTCTGGTACTAACCACTATTTGGATTTGCCTCCCATTTCGTAACGCTATATTTTGGTGCAATCATTATGATTGGCTTGAATCGTCTTCATCAGGCAATATCTCCACTATGTCGCCAATATCGCACTGGAGTACCTTGCAGACTTTGATTAATATATCCATACTGACGGTCTCGCCTTTTGACATTTTCGTCACAGAAGCCCAACTAGCCCCTGATAATGCCTGCAAATCCTTCTTCTTCATATCTTTGTCGATCAATAACTTCCACAACTTTTTGTAACTCACAGCCATTGATTGTCACCTCTCATCTCCGAGCCTTTGAAGACATATGGCATTATATCAGATACTCATGAATAACACAAGATAATTCTTCAGAAACAAGGGGATGATTCGATCTAATATTAGATTATTCTTTAAGATAATATCTTAGTCAATCATGAAATCATGCCTTTCCATACAAAAAAAGGGCGTTTCGTAAAAAATACGAAACGCCGCCAAATCTTCAAGCACCTTTTTTATACTTAGCCGTGGTCTTTTTGCCGATTCCTTTATCCGAAGCGGCCTTCTTTTTGGGCGCGTCCGCCGGAGTGTTTTTTTTCTTATTGGTTCCCCGCTTACTTCCCGGCTTCGAAGCCGTCCGTTTGCCCTTGCGTTTTCTGGCCCTGGCGGCCGCGGCTTTCTTCTTCTTTTTGGACGCGTCCGCTATATACGACAGCGCTAAAAACAAAACGGTCGCGCCGATAATCACCGTAATGCCAATGGGCGTGCGGATCATCAGCAGATAGTTTCCCCAGCCATCCGCGTAGAAAACGACCTTTCCGATAATTTTCCCGTAATCCACAGGATGACGTTCCGGTACATTATTATTGTCGCCCTGTGTCTGATATTTGATTTCGCCGTCCTCTTCGGCCAGGCCGATTATTCGGTGCGTTAAAACCGTAGAGTTATCTTCAACCGGATAAAAGGTTATTATATCGCCATTTTTTATTTCATTTTGCCGGACGTCTTTTACAATAAGTATGCTGCCTGAGCCGAATGTCGGAAGCATACTATCCGTCAGCACATTATAGACGCTGTATTTGCCTAAGGAAAATGTATTTTCCCTATTAGTGGATATCAGCGCCATAAACGCCAAAAATAGAATCATCAGCAGTGTGATTATATAAAACAGCGTACCCAGGACTTTTCCCGCCTTTTTTATAATTCCCGCTCCCTTCCCTGACAAAATTATTCTCCATGTAAGCGATGGCTATCCGTTTTACGCCTCGTTTACTATCCGCGCCCTTACGACCAGTCTGCCGACAGGCTGCTGCGTATAGTCACAGGTTATCATTGTCATAATACTATCGGACGTATCCCCCAGAATCCATGTGTCGTCCGCTGAAACGTGAAGCTTCTCAAAAACCTCATATTTATAAGAATTAATCCCATCGGAGACCTGCACGACGTCGCCGGGCGACACCTCATGCAGACGGCTGAAATGCCTGCCATAAACGCGGCTTTTGTGCCCGGCCAGCAGGTAATTCCCTTGTCCGCCCATGGGGATGGTTTCGTCCAGTTCGCATATGCCTAAGTCCAGATTACTCTCGGTATCGCCCTTCAATATGGGCGAGCGCAGATTGACGCTCTTTATGGTAATGGTTCCGGTCATATTGGCCAGCATGTAGTTTGTGTCGATTTTTGGGTTTACCTCCTCCGCCAGTACGCCGTCTTTGTCCAGTTGTTTGGCTGTGAAAGACATCGCGGAATAAACCGGCGCTTGCGGTATTTCCATGCCCTTGGCAATCTCCGCGCCGTCCGGCGAGGTCAGCAGCGCGTACGCGTCCCACTCGTTCAGTGTTTTATCCTTTTTATATTCATAATATCCCGCTTTAAGCCATGGGAACGCGGCAAACAACAAGCCGGCTGCAGTTACGGCCGCGCCGGCGTAAAATATACCCTTTTTCCGTCTCACATACCTCTCCCCTTTCACGAGCTTTCACCAGACGCCGCGAGCGGCGTCCGCTGAAAGCCCCCGCCGGTCAGGCGGGTTAACGTCGTTATGGCGCGGGCGTGGGTATCAATTCGCCGCCCTCGGACGTTAAAGCGTTCCAAACGCCCGAACCCGGAGTATTGTCCGTATCGCCGCTGCCAAACAGGTAATCGACAGCTTCTTTTACAGGTTCAACGCCCCAGGCGTGAAGCGTCCGATCCGTATTGAACGTATCAGAAATCCTCATTTTATATACCGCGAATTGAAATGAATTATCCATGTCTGCCGGCCCGTCCGTTTGCTTGTCCGAATCCGCCTCCAAGGAATATTCATATGTTATTGAACCGCCCGCCGGCAGGTACATATATATATAGTCGAGATAATCTATTGTTTTAGCTCCCTCAGACGGGCTTATTTTAACCGTCAGCTTTATGGAGTTCGCGACAGTGCTGTCAGCCGCCAGGTCGACAACTTCCGGCGTCTCCCGGTAAAAAGGCATGGCCGGGTATGGCGCGCCGCCCGCCCATGGGTTCGCCTCAAAGGCGGATCCTCCCGGTTCATTGACGGCCTCCCTGCCCTTGATATAGCTGTCGGCCGTCGCTCCAACATTATACAAATTCGGCGGGTTGTCCGCGTTATTGCCCATATCGCCAAAAAAATTCGCGTCACTCAGTTTATCATAATTTACATATATCCACGGATCCGGCGCAGGTGTCGCCGCAGCGTCGTAATGGGGACCAAACCCGGACGCGAAATAAAACCATGTGGGCCCGTTGGCGTAGAAGTCGTCCAGAGATGAATAAGGCGCGTCCGCGCTGCGCCGGTTTTGCTTAACCGCGTAAGCGCCGATCAACTCCGCATAGTCTATTTCGCTTCCCAGCAACTTATACAGATCCACTTTCAGGTTGGATACCAGGAATGTATCGGATGAAGAATCCCAGACAGCCTTTGAGCTGTCTATAGCCTGTTGGCCTTCGGCGCCGGATCCGTCCAGATTAACCCCGGCGTGATCAACACGGGCCAGCGCGTCTGTTTTGGATCTGTTGGTAACCGTATATTTAAGCACGGACTTCGCGTCGCCTGTTTTAAGCGTATCCCCGTCATGGTAAACGGTTCTGCCGGGGTACGCCAAAAGCGGTGATTCTCCGGCCGGGGACGCGCCCGCTATCTTTACGCCGTTCGGATCCGTCAGATAAGCCTCCACTTCCAGTTTGACATCCAGCCAACCGGCGGCGATACCGCCGGTAGTACCGTTGTCGCTCCTGTTGGCCTGAGCTTCATCGCGCGCTGAAAACCACGCGTATGAAATCCCGCCCAGTAGGGATGTTAACAGGATAGCCGCGGCGCTCAACAGGAGCAATTTTGTTTTTGTCATGCCGTCACACCCCTCCCGCGCGCGTCAAGTAAAGAACGCGACACGGCTGGCCGCGTCGCATTCGAGGCGATTAATATATCGGGTTATGGAAGAATCGGGTGAGTGCCGTCGGATTTCAAGTCGTCATATACATCAGAACTGAAGAAATCTGTTATAGCGGCTGAGTTAGCCTGTACGCCGAAACCTACCAGTTTATCGTTAGAGTCATAGTCCATATCGCCGTTGGTGTCGAAGCTCAGAGAGAACACAGCGTACTGAAACTCGTTGCCTTTAATGTTCACGCCGTTGGCCAGCACGTCAGTGTCGTCTGTGTAGTTCGGTAAAGAGAGTTCGATCTTAACGGCAGTCTTGCCGCCGGCCGGCATGTACAGATACATCATTTCAGTACTGCTGTCAAACGCGTCGCTGGTTACCACTTTACAGGCTTTATCAGCTCCGCCTAACGTGGGATCAATCGTTGACGTCATATGGACGCCCAAGCCGGTGTTATCGCCGGCAGTCAAATCTTCAGGCGATGTCTGATAGAATGGCGTGCCATCCGCGTATGTCGTGTTAGTATCAAACGCATTGCTGATATATCCGGTCGCTACGGCGTTTATGTTGTAGATGTTATTATCTTGAAGAAACCCGAATTTCTCGAGTTTTCTGTGGTCGACAAACATTGTGCGTCCCGCTTTCGGGTTATCCGCGAAATAAAACCATGTCGGCCCGTCGTTGAAGAACTCCTGCCCGCCCGTATAGACGAGACCTGTTTTATAATTGATTTTTCCATTCAGCGCCGCGTCGCTGCCCGTATAGTCCATTGTTTTGTCCCATCCCAACAGCTTGCTGACATTCAGCTGAACCGCTTGAATCGGGTCGTTTCCGCCGCCGAGCCCGCCCTGCTTCTCGCTGACTACGCCGTCGATGTCTATGCCGGTCAGATTCAACTGCGCCAGTATGTCGATCTGTGAAGTGTTTTCCACAACATACTCAATAACGGATTTCACTTCGGCTATCGACCCATCCACAACTGTGCCCGCAGGGTATTTAACACCGTTTATTATGGCTTCCTGCGGCAGCACCACAGAATCTTCCGGATAAAGCAAACCAGGATATTCACCAAGCTGAGTGATTCTGGTTCCGTCGTTAAGAGCCGTATAGGATTCAAGGGCCACTTTCAAGTCAACCGAACCGGCCACTATACCGCCGCGTACGCCTTTGCTGTTGGCGCCGTCCAGACCGCCCAGGTTAGGATCTTCAGCCCTGGCCGTAAACCAGGCGTATGACCCGCCGCCTATCATTGAGATCGCGAACACAACAGCGGCGCCAAGAACTATCGCACGATTCTTTTTCATTAATGATCTCTCCTTCCGGATAATAAAATATCTGATACTTACCATTTAGATCGCTTCATTATTAGAGCGCTTCATTAAACGCAGCCCGTAAGCGGCTGTCATTAAGCCGGGCGCGACATTTACCGCCAAGGGAAGCTCGCCGGTTTTAGGCATTTCATCCTTTCCCATCCCCGGCGGGTTTGTATTGCCGCCCGGATTAAGGCCATCGCCTAAGAAAGCCGAATCATCTTCAAGCGTTTTTATTGGCTTGAAATCGACGACCAGCGTATCGTCCGCCCCATCGCTCAATGACGGGACGCCTGACAGTTCGGCGGCGCGCGGCGTCGGGGTATGCGCTGGCGTAAACGCCGGCGTCGCAGTCGGCGCGCCCGTCTGCGTTACTTCCGGAGGCGCTGCAGGTTCCGGAGTATTAAACGGAGGCCTCGGCTTTCTTGCGGGCGCCGTGGGGGAAGCCGCCTGCGGCGTCATTTCCGGCTCTCGTGAGGAAAGCTCGAAATTCATACCGAATACCGCAGGCAGGTTCTGATATTCATTACCCGCGCCTGAGTACATCGTAGCAATAAAAGTAACAACTATATACCAATCTTTCTGAAGCTCTATCGGCGTTTCGGTCTTCAGTGATCCTCTATCGTAATTCACCATCCACTCTTCAAACAGCACATGTGAAGACTGCCTTTTATCTCTATCGCTGTAGACTTCGGCCTCGACCCTAAGCCAGAGCACATCAAGCAGATCGGGGAACTCTCCATCCGATAGAAACGGTTTCTCAACCCAATCATTTTTTTCGCTGTCCCATTTCCATTCGGACATTTGATCATACGAAACGCTGTCGTCCCATACCCACCCTAAATCCTCGGAACTAAAAACCAGCGGGATCATCAGAGGAGAAACGATCTCCGGCGTTTCATTTGTTATTTTCACCCTGGCCGTTTTACCTTCAAGCATCCGAACCGGCAGTTCCGTGTGATCGTAATAAGCGCTGGGCGCCAGCCCTTCGGCTGAATATTGAAACGTCAGCGCCGTGTCCACGCTGTCGGCGCGTTCAGGCCTGTAAAACTTCAGCCAGCCGTTCTTCGTATTATACGGTTCGCTGAAGCCCAGCTCGCCGTATACGTCCTTAACTATCCTGTATTCAAGGCTGGTTGTTTCGGCGTAATCATCGGCGTAAACCCGGTTCACCATAGATATCGGAATGATTAAGCAGAGACTTGCGGCTTTCAGGAGGCAGGCCGCGAGTCTTCGTGAATTTTTCACATAGCCACGGCTCCTTCCCCGCGTTATATCCGCATCTCTGTATTTTCTTCGTCTCGCTCCTTACATGCTCGATCTTACAATACATATATCGGCGGCTGCCCTCGATTCTTTAAAAGAAATTTTTTCCTGCCGCCGCCCTGTGAGCCGCGCGGCCCGCAGGGCAATCATACGGTCAAAAAACACGCGCCCGTATGCGTAAAAAAAGAACGGATTAGTCTGAACTAATCCGCTCTCACACTTTTCGCCGGCAAAGCTAGCGGCCCTATCGGGCGTTACTATTGGTTATATGACGCTACGAACTGGCCGATCAAATCTTCAGCGGTCATCTTACCGATCAGCGTCTGCGGTATGTTCTGGAACATGGCGTTTCTGACGTCACCCGCGATAAGATCCTGAACAGGCGCGGTAAAGGTCGTGGCGTTGGTATTTACTTTAATTACGTCATTATCAAGCGCGTCCAGCTCTCCTGGATCCAGGATTACACCGTTTTTCAGCGCGGAAGCGCCGGTTCCCGTAAAATCAGAAACAACCGCGTCCGATGTTACGAATGTTATAAAATCAACCGCCGCGGCCTTCTTATCCGGATCATTCCAGCATTTTTTGGTGATGTACCAGCCCATCGACATACCGCCGATCATATCCGTAGACTTTCTGCCAAAGCCTTTGGAGGGAAAGCTGGCGACAGAAAAATTTTTAATCTTATCGGGGTCTACTTCATTGTAGGCATCCGAACTTCTAACTTTCAGCGCGTTTACACGCCATGAACCATCCAGCATGAATGCGGCCTTGTCGTTATAGAAAAGCTCCTGCATCGCGTCGTCTTTCTCAGATAAGGCATTCTCCGGAAAGAAACCCCTGTCATATATTTCTTTAATATCTTTCATGCCGGCTATCCAGGCTTTGCCGGCGTCGTCCGAAATATCCCCGGGAATATTCAGATGCGTCCGAGGCGATGTATTGTTAAAAATGGTAAACTCCCACCAATAATGCGGAACATCCACAAAGCTGGCGGCAATCGGAGTTAAACCCGCGTCCTTGATTTTCTGGCAGTCGGTTAAAAACCGATCCCATGTATACCCAATTCCGGGGATAGCCACTCCAGCCATTTGCAGAACTTTCTTATTCACAAACAGGTTCTCCCAGAACCCATTTACAGGCACGGCGTACCAAACGCCTGCGGCGCTTACGGGGACGGCGCTCTCTTTCATATTCGCGGCGTAGTCCGGAAATTCCTTGCGGATTTCTTCTATAGTCATAACCTTATCCAAAAATTCGTTCGCGTCAACGCCCGTAAAATAGAACAATACGTCAGGTTCGGCGCCGGCGCTGAAATCCGTACGGATACGCGCTTTAACCGTTTCTTCGATAACAGCTGATGTGTCGTTTAATTTATTTCCGGTTTTTTCCTGCCATTGCGCTGTATATGTCTGATATTTCAGGGCGTTTCCGTCATTTCCGGCAAATGAGCTGAATGTATTAAGCGTTACGGGATTGCCGACCGGCGTGTGGGATACGGGGGCGGCGGATACGGCCGACTCGGACGGCCGAGCGGCGACGCTGTCTGCAGGCTCGCTGTTTACGGGCTTCCCCGGCGTACATCCGTACAAAACGTTGATTCCGCATATCAAAGCCATTACTAAGGCCGACACTCTTTCCACTGACGCCCCTCCCAAAATTTATTGTATAGTCGTTTAACCGATTTTAAGCGGACTGCGACCAAGCCCCGCCGGGAATCGGGAAATGAATTCCCGATTCCCTTACACCGTCTGCGACCGCAAATGGGGGCCGTGGCCGCAAGCTGCTATCGGCATGATCAATTGGCACAAAGTAGAACAAGAATCCCGATTAAAAATTTTCAAATCGCTTCGATCGCCATACATCATTTTAAGCCTTGCGTATGTATTACGAATGCCTAACCGCGGAATATCCTGACGGTTCAATTCTTCACGCGTTTCAGACAGAATACGCTCAATACGCGCTTTAGCCTCATCAGACAACACTCCGCTGTTTTCGACTTCAAGTATCAATCTGTCGTCGTCTTTGTAAACCCTGATTATCAACACCGCGTTATTTTGTTTGGATATGCCGTGTTCTACAGCGTTTTCCACCATCGGCTGTAAAATAAGGCGGGGAACATAGTAATTATAACATTCCTCATCTATTTCTTTGTTTATTGTCAGCCATTTACCATATCTTTCACCTATTATACACATATACGCGTCTGTATATTCCAATTCCTCTGAAAGCCTCACAACGCGCGAGCCGTCCCTGTTTGTGGACGCTCCCAGCATAGTGGACAGCGCCTGTATCATATCAGACACCTTTTCAGTGTCGCCCAAACGAGCGCACCAATTAATTATTTCCAGCGTGTTCCCCAAAAAATGAGGGTTAATCTGCGATTGCAGCGCCATAAACCGAGCATCCCGCAGATTAATCTCTTCCATATAGATTCGCTCCATCTGCGTTGACAACCGCGAAGACATTTCGTTGAATGATTCCATAAGGCGGGAAAACTCCGTACTCTTGGCAGAATTGACGACCTGCGCGCCGAATTTGCCTTTTTTGATTTCATCGGAACCTTCAATCAATATCCTGATGGCGTCTGAAACGTTTTTTCTGAAAAATACCAGTACGAATATCAGAAATGGGATAACCAGGGGAGCAACCGCATAGCTTGCGTACTGATACCGGTTCAGGCTGTTGATCAGCTTTGAGCTGTCCACCTGTACGACGTAAGAAAAATTAAAATCCGCTTGTTTATCCTCGCCGCTCACATAAAAAGCGCCTAAGCGACCGCCGGGCAAACTGCCATTTACCCCGATCTCCTGATCCAGAAGCCCGAAAATATCGAGCTGCTCATTCCGCACCGGAATAACCTGATCATTTATAGCCATGGTAATGCTGCCGCTCCAAGGCACATTGACCAGCGTGTCAAACCAATTCGCGGTATTGAGCATCATAACCAGAACCGCCGTTGGATCCCGGCCGCGCAGGAAGAGATTGCGGAACATATATATGCGTTCATTCCGGTTCAGGAAGCCGACGCCTGTACCCAGCCCTTTGGCATTGTTTAAAATTACAGGATTATCCTCATCTCTATAGAATTCATACGCCATACGCGTGGTCATCTGCCCGGTTTCCGAAAACAGCGACTCATTGAGCGCGTAAAATTCGACACTGCCCAGACTTGCGCTTAACGCGTCGCCATAATTATAAAAAAAAAGCGTCGCGAAGCAGAACTTGTCGTCAAACTTGTAGTGCTGCGCCATGAATGTATCTATATTATAGTATAAATCTAAAAGATCCGCGCCTCGCCGATAATCCAGGTAACCTTTCTGAATCGCGCCCACATATGAGGCGCGCCTGGAAGCTTCTACCGCCGCGTTAATACGCTGAACACACAGACTGGCGGCGCTTCTGGCGGCGCCGGCCGCGATTTGAGACGTCTGTTCATTGATAGACTGCCCTAAAATCAGGCTGTTAATCATCGCGGTTAATAGCAGCGGCAGAATCCAGCACAGCACAATCGTGCGCGCAAGCCGCTCCCGTAAAGAGAAGAGCGGCTTATACTCCCGCCTCACAGTAAAGATAAAGCCGCTTCATCGCCGACCAGCGTAACGTTGTTGTGCAGCTGAAGAACGGACGCGGGGATCCGCGGCGTAATCGATCCGAAAAACGCTTCCTTTACAATTTGAGCTTTTTTCTCACCGGATACAATCACAACAATCCGGCGCGCCTGCATAATCGTTTTAATGCCCATGGTATACGCCCGGCGCGGCACTTCGCCCGAGGCGGCGAAGAAGCGCTTATTGGATTCTATGGTGCTTTGGGTCAGATCTACGCAGTGTGTGTACGCTTCAAAGGCGGCGCCGGGTTCGTTGAATCCGATATGACCGTTATGCCCCAATCCCAAAAGCTGCATGTCAATACCGCCCATCGCGCTGATCAAACGCTCATACCGGGCGCACTCACACTCGGCGTCCGATTCCATTCCGTTGGGGACATACGTATTAGCCATATTAATGTTAATATGGCTGAAGAACCGCGTGTTCATAAAAAAGCGGTAACTCTGTTCGTTTACAGGCGCAAGGCCGCGGTATTCATCCAAATTTATTGTAGTGACCCTGGAAAAATCAATATCACCTTTTTTATACCACTCAATCAACTGGCTGTAAACGCCTATAGGGCTGGAACCCGTAGCCAGCCCCAGTACGCTGTTTTCTTTCAGTATCACCTGGGCGGAAATAATATTCGCGGCTTTGCGGCTCATGTCTTTAAAATCATTCGCTTTATAAATCTTCATAAAAGCCTCCATAGCTATGTATATTCAGCATATTACCATACTTTGCCGGTTTGTTCAATATAAGCGGTTGATAAGCGATTTCGCGGCAATTGACAATAATCGCTGTTTATGTGTATTATACATCTATCAATTAAGAGGAGGCTCGCTTATGGCTGAATTGGAAAATTTATCGGTTCGGGAATTTTCAGAGTTGCTGGGCTCCAACGCCCCAGCTCCGGGGGGCGGTTCGGCGGCCGCGATGAACGGCGCGTTGGGGGCCGCGCTGGTGCGGATGGTCGCGGCTCTTACTGTCGGAAAAGAGGATTACCGTGATCAGGATTTAGCGCAAGAGCTGCTGGCCGGCGCCGAACAGCTGCGGCTCGGCTTTCTGGATGTAATGGAAAGGGATACGGAGGCCTTTAACAGCGTCAGCGCCGTATTCGGCATGCCCAAAAACACTGCTAAAGAAAAGTCGGAACGCAGGAACGCGCTGCAAAGCGCGTTAGCGGCGTGTATGCAAACGCCTTATGAGATGATGGGGTTCGCGCTGGTCGGATTGGAACTTGCCGACAAGGCGCTGGGCAAAACGAACCGAAACGCTGCCAGCGATATCGGCGTGGCCGCGCTGTCGCTGAAAGCCGCCGTCCAGGGAGCATGGCTGAATATACTTATTAACGCCAGCGATATTAAGGACAAACAATTTGTTGATCAATATATTGCCGTTGGCAAAGTCATACTTGAAAAAGCGGTCCCCCTGGCGGACAGCATTTATGAGCGCACGCTGAAAGAGTTGGAGATTTAAATAAACGACGGTTTAACTAAAGCGATACCATTGGGGCCGGGCGCTCAAGCACTCGCCGGGAATCGGGAAATGATCTCCCGGTTCCCGCACGCGCCTGTCAGAACCGCAGCGCCCCTGTAACGGCTTCGGCGGCGGCAATCAAAGAGCCGTCTACGATAGCGTCGTGAATCAGCCGGATATCCGGCGCCAAAATACGATCCTCTTCCAAATGCGGCACAAGCGTGCGCAGATACTCATGAACCGCGCGCGTACCGGCGCCGGGGCGAAGCTGATCGCAAAAATCTATGCCCTGTAACGCCGCCATGATTTCAATGGCAATTACATAGCGCACGTTATTTAATATCTCCATGGCCTGCCGCGCGCCGATGGTACCCATACTCACATGATCCTCCTGATTGGCGGATGTGGGTATGGAGTCCGCTGAGGCCGGATGAGCCAATACCTTGTTTTCAGAAACAAGAGCCGCCGCTGTGTATTGGGGAATCATGTAGCCGGAATTTACCCCCGGGAACGCCGTTAAAAAATCGGGAAGGTCACTGAGGTTACGGTCAACCAGCCGGCTGAGCCGTCTTTCCGATATATTGCCCAGCTCTGAAACGGCGATCTTGAGGTAATCCATCACCAAAGCAATGGGTTGGCCGTGAAAATTCCCGCCGGATATGACTTCACCGGTATCCGCCATAATAATGGGATTATCGGTAACAGCGTTCATCTCAACGTCAACCGCTTCCAGCGTCCGCCTCAGCGCGTCTTTTGACGCCCCATGCACCTGGGAAACACAGCGCAGCGAATATGCGTCCTGTATCTTGTCGCAATGCTCATGGCTTTTTATAATTTCACTGCCCTCTGTCAGCGCCAAAATGTTCATCGCGGTGTCCGCCTGCCCCTTATGCGGACGTATGGCCGCGATGCGCCCGTCAAAAGCTGTACGTGTTCCGCGCAGCGCTTCCAGCGAGAGCGCCGCGGCTATATCGGAAATTTTCATTAATTCCCGCGCGTCACAGCAAACCAGCGCCGCTATGCCGGTCATAATCTGTGTGCCGTTGATAAGAGCCAGACCCTCTTTTCCGGCCAGGCTTATCGGTTCGAAACCGGCTTTTTCAAGAACAGGCAAACTCGGAACCGCAAGGCCGTTTTCCAGCGCCTGCCCCTCCCCCAGCAACACCGCGGCCATATGGGCAAGAGGCGCCAAATCTCCGCTGGCGCCTACCGACCCTTTACATGGCACGGCAGGGCAAATGCCCTTGTTCAGCAGTTCCAGCAATTTTTCCACCGTACTTACGCGTATGCCCGAATATCCCATCGAAAGCGAGTTAACGCGCAGAAGTATGGCCGCCCGAACCACATCCGCCGGCAGGTACTCTCCCACTCCGGTACAGTGGCTTAATATAAGGTTGCGCTGCAACTTTTCCCGGTCACCCGGCCCTATATAGATTTTGCTGAGATTACCGAATCCGGTTGTAATACCATAAACCGGTTTTTCTGATTCCAATATTTTTTCCACCCAATTACGGCTTGCCTCAATCCGCTTAACCGCTTCCCCGGAGAGAGCGGCCTGTTCGCCTTCTCTGGCCGCACAGCGCACATCGTGGACAGTGAGAGGCGCATTACCGATAATCAGCATATATTTCCCCCTTTTTCCGCTGGTTATGTTATATTATATCCTAAAGCGGTCTTCGATCGCAAATGGGGCTATGCCCAAGCCCCCACCGGGAATCGGGAAATAAATTCCCTATTCCCTCACGCGGGCGTACGGAGGAAATTATATGAACAACAGTGAAATCATGGACGCGATGACTATACGTCTGGATGAACCGCCGCCGGCGTATCCGGAGTTTCAGCCCGAAATCCGCCGAGCGCCCGGGCGCGGCTTTCGTTTGACAAAAGAGCAGACAAAAATCGCGCTTAAAAACGCGCTGCGATATATTCCGGAACAGTACCACCGGGAGCTTGCGGGCGAATTCATGCGGGAGCTCGTCACTTACGGACGTATCTACGGCTATCGGTACCGGCCTGAAGGCCGTATATGGGGTAAGCCTATTGATGAATATAGAGGCAGGTGTGTCGAGGGCAAAGCTTTCCAGGTGATGATTGACAATAACTTGGATTTTGAGGTAGCGCTTTACCCCTACGAACTGGTCACTTACGGCGAGACCGGCAGCGTTTTTCAAAACTGGATGCAATACCGCCTTGTCAGGAAGTACCTTGAGGCGCTTACAGACGCGCAGACGCTGGTGGTTTCATCCGGTCATCCGGCGGGGTTATTCCCGTCGCGATCCGAGGCGCCCCGCGTAATCATTACGAACGCGCTTATGGTTGGCATGTTCGATAACATTGACGACTGGGAAATCGCGGAAGAGATGGGCGTGGCCAATTACGGCCAGATGACGGCCGGAGGCTGGATGTACATCGGCCCGCAGGGGATTGTCCATGGGACGTTTAACACGCTCATTAACGCCGGGCGCAAATACTTGGGTCTTAGAGAAGACTCGGATCTGCGCGGCGTTTTATATGTAACCAGCGGGCTGGGAGGCATGAGCGGCGCCCAACCCAAGGCGGTTGAAATAGCGAAAGGCGTGGGCGTAATCGCGGAGGTTGACAAGTCTCGCATTGAAACGCGGCGTAAGCAGGGATGGGTTTCCCTGGTTATGGACGACTTGAACGCGGTATTCCGAACGGCGCAGGATTATATTGACAGGAAAGAAACCGTCTCAATCGCTTACCATGGAAATATTGTAGACCTTCTGCAATACGCGGTGGATCACAATATCAGCATACCGCTGCTGTCGGATCAAACATCCTGCCATAACGCCTACGAAGGCGGTTACTGCCCGCAAGGCCTGACGTTTGAGCGTCGGACGGAAATGCTCAGCCGCGATCGCGCGGCGTTTCGGGAACAAGTGAATAAATCGCTGCGCAAACACTTTGAACTTATTAAAATACTGGTTTCCCGCGGCAGCTACTTCTTTGATTATGGGAATTCTTTTTTAAAGGCGGTTTTCGACGCCGGCGTCAGGGAGGTTTCCCGCAACGGACGCGACGAAAAAGACGGTTTCATCTTCCCGAGTTATGTGGAGGATATTATGGGACCGATGCTGTTTGATTACGGCTATGGTCCGTTCCGTTGGGTATGCCTTTCCGGCAGCCCGGAAGATCTGCGCCGCACGGATCTTGCCGCCATGAACTGTATCGACCCCAACCGCCGCGGGCAGGATCGCGATAATTATAATTGGATCCGTGACGCGGAGAAAAATCGCCTGGTGGTCGGCACGCAAGCGCGTATCCTCTATCAGGACGCCGAAGGGCGGACTAAGATTGCCCTCAAATTCAACGAAATGATCAAAAACGGCGAAATAGGCCCCGTGATGCTAGGGAGGGACCACCATGACGTTTCCGGTACGGACGGGCCTTTCCGTGAAACCTCGAATATCAAGGACGGCTCGAATGTAATGGCTGAAATGGCGGTACAGTGCTTTGCGGGCAACGCGGCCCGCGGCATGAGTTTGGTGGCGCTGCACAACGGCGGCGGCGTAGGCGTAGGCAAATGCGTTAACGGCGGTTTTGGCATGGTGTTGGACGGTTCTGATCGCGCCGCCGGAATCATTGCCAGCGCCATGATGTGGGACGTTATGGGCGGCGTGGCGCGGCGAGCCTGGGCCCGCAACCCCGCCTCTATCGAAACAAGCGCCGCCTATAACAGGCGTTATGAGGGGCAGGGGCATATCACGCTGCCGCAGATAGCGTCTGAGGAATTGGTGGAAACGGCTGTGGAAGAGGCGTTAGATGGATTTACTGCTTAAAAATATAGGTCTGCTGGCTACGCCGACAGGCATAGACGCCAGGCGCGGCAAGGCGCAGGGGGAAATAACCCTGCGCTCCCATGCGGCGGTGGGCATACACAAAGGCCGAATCGTATTTGTCGATCATACGAATAATTCGGCTGTCGCCGAACACACACTCGACTGCGCCGGAAAACTAGTGACGCCGGGTCTGGTGGACTGCCACACGCATCTTGTGTTCGGCGGTTGGCGGCAGCATGAAATGAAACAGAAATTTGCGGGCGTTCCTTATCTGGAGATTCTTAAGGCAGGCGGCGGAATTTTAAACACAGTGAAAGCCACCCGTTCCGCCTCGGAAGAAGATCTGTTCCAAAAGGCGCAAACGCTCCTGCGTGAAATGCTCTATTACGGCACGACGACCTGCGAGGCCAAAAGCGGTTACGGCTTGGAGCTTGAAACCGAACTCAAACAGCTGCGCGTAATCCGACGGTTGAATAAGGCCGGGCCGGTGGAACTTGCCGCGACTTTTATGGGCGCGCACGCGATTCCGGAGGAATACGCGTCTGACAGGGAGGGTTATATAAATCTGGTCTGTGAAGAAATACTGCCCCGCGCCGCGCGTGAAAACCTGGCGGAGTTCTGCGACGTGTTCTGTGATGAAGGCGTTTTTACGCCTGAAGAGTCCGCGCGCGTTTTAAAACGCGCATCGGATCTGGGGCTGGGTCTGAAGGCGCACGCGGACGAGATTAGCCCTGTCGAAGGCGCGGAAATGGCTGCGGAATGCGGCTGCATTTCCGCGGAACATCTGATTGCCGCAAGTGACGCCGGTATCATGGCCATGGCCGAAAAAAACGTAATAGCCGCGCTTCTGCCCGCCACTTCCTTCTGGCTGGGCAAACCCTATGCCCGCGCCTGTGAAATGATTCGGAAAAATGTACCTGTGGCTGTGGCTACGGATTTTAATCCGGGTTCCTGCCCATGCCTGAACCTTCAATTCGCGATGAGCCTTGCGTGCCTGAAATACCGGCTCACCCCCGCCGAGGCGCTGACATCGGTTACGCTGAACGGAGCGGCGGCCATCCGGCGCGCCGAAAGCCTCGGCAGCGTCGAACCAGGCAAACAAGCGGATCTGATCATCTGGGACGCGCCGGATCTGGACTATATTTTCTATCGGTGCGGCAGCAACCTGGCGCAGACTATTATCAAAAAAGGAGATATTATATGCCGAAACTGATTGAATGCGTCCCGAATTTCAGCGAGGGACGCAACCGGGATATTATCGACGCGCTTATAAAGGAAGCCGGAAGCGTCGCCGGCGTTCTGTTATTAGATACTTCCTCCGACCCCAGCCATAACCGCAGTGTATTCACACTTGCGGGAGAACCCGAAGCGGTCGGTGAAGCCGCTTTTCGATTGTGCAAAGCCGCCTCTGAAAAAATCGACCTGACCATGCATTCGGGTGAGCACCCGCGCATGGGAGCTACTGATGTCATCCCATTTATACCCGTCAAGGATACGAATATTGCCGAGTGCGTGGCGCTTTCCAAACAGGTGGCCGAACGCGTCTGGAATGAGCTCGGTATTCCGGTGTTTCTTTACGAAGAATCCGCCGCCGCCGAGTATAGGAGGAATCTGGCGCAAGTCCGCAAGGGTGAGTTTGAGGGGATGCCCGAAAAGCTTTTGCTGCCGGAATGGGCGCCGGATTTCGGCGAACGAAAGGTTCATCCCACAGCGGGAGTCACCGCTGTGGGCGCGCGTAAGTTTCTGGTGGCCTTTAACATAAATCTTGGAACGTCCGATATTAAGATCGCCAAGGCGATTGCCAAAGCTGTTCGCGGTTCATCGGGAGGCTATAAATGCTGCAAGGCTATCGGCGTCATCCTGGAAGACAGAAATATCGCGCAAGTGTCGATAAATATGGTAGACTATGACACTACACCCCTCTACCGCGTATTCGAGGCGGTACGTTTTGAGGCGGAACGCTGGGGCGCGCCCATTATTGGCAGTGAAATCATTGGCCTTACGCCTATGAAAGCGTTAATCAACGCCGCTGAATATTATCTCAAAATCCAGCGCTTCGATTTTAAAAGGCAGGTATTTGAAAACCACTTATTGAATCTTTAGAGCCTCTGCGCGTTGTATCCCGCGAAATACCCATCCAATACGGCCTCACACATTTGTCCGGCGCCAAGGCAGTCGCCGGCCATTACAACCCGCGGCGCCGAACCGAGAAACTGTTCGGCTTCATCACGCCTTGCCTCCATGCCAGCGGCGCTGATAATCAAATCGGCAGGGTATGTGATTTCCCTGCCATCGCCGTCCCGGCAAACAACGCCATCTTCATTTACAGCGATACAGCGCGTGTTCAGTTCCACTTTCAGGCTCGGCGTTTTTTCCGCTTCAGCCAGCAGCGCCAGATAGTGGAGATAAGTCGCATCGGGGGCGATTCTATCCGTCATCTCAATAACCGTGACACACCGGCCGTCTTTCGCCAGGGCGACGGCTTCCTCCATCCCGACCAAACCGCCGCCGATCACCACAACAAGCCCGTCAGCCGGCTTCTCCGATGTGTGTAAAGAAACAGCCTGTACCACCCTCCGGTCATCCATGCCGGGAATCGGTAATTCCACCGGTTTCGCGCCGATAGCGACTATCAAAATGTCCGGAGCGATTTCCCGAACCAGTTTGGGCGTCACCTTCGTATTCAAACGTATTTCGACGCCGCGCCTTTCAACGCGCCGAGCCAGGGTTTCGGCAAAACGCCGGATATCCCGCTTGAAGTTCGGTATGCCCGCCGCCAGCGGTATACCGCCCAGACCGCCGCTTTTTTCACAAATAATTACGCAAGCGCCGCGATCAGACGCACCGAGCGCCGCTTGCAGCCCCGCCGGGCCGCCGCCCGCCACAAGCACCCTTTGGCGAATCGCCGGCGGCCGGCGATGACGCAAGTATTCGGACGCAAGGCCATGCCAGGGGTTTACCGAACAATGGCTTACGCCAAGATTGTATTTAACATATGGTACGTATCCTACGCTAAGGCAGTTGTTGCAGCGCACGCAATGTGTAATGTCGTCTTCCCGGCCCATAAGCGCCTTCTCCGGAAGGAATGGGTCGGCGATCAGCGCGCGCGCCATAGCGACCGCGTCCACACGGCCTTCTGCGATGTACTCCTCCATATGCGCGGGATCATTAAAGCCCCCCACCGCCACAACAGGCACGGATACATTTTTTTTAATTTCTTCCGCCAGGAAGGCGTTGCAGCCTCGCGGCAGGAACGTACTCGGAAACATGCGGATCCCCGCGCGCCGATTATTAAAATTAGCGGCCGAAACATGGATCATATCGACCTTCCGAGCAAGCAATTTCGCGAATTCTATCACTTCGGCCCGCGTTGCGCCCTCCTCCATGAAATCGTCTCCGGAAACGCGGAAGTCAATAACAAAATCCCTTCCACACTTCTGACGGATATTGTCCGCCGCCATCAGGCTGATGCGCGCGCGATTCTCTAAACTGCCGCCGAATCGGTCGGCTCGCTGATTGGTCGCGGGGGATAGAAACTGATTAAGCAGCCACCCATGCCCCGCGTGAACCATAACCATATCGAAACCAGCCATCATAGCCCGTTCGGCGGCGTCGCCATAGGCGTTGACGATGACGTCGATCATACTTTCGGTAAGCTCTGTTACCTCATGCTGCCCATCGCCATAGTGGCAATACCCGACCGAAGGGCCGTACGCCCTGCCTTCTGCGTTATATTTGGGATCGGCCCGTCGTCCGGGGTGCAGCAGTTCAATAGAAGCCAGTGCCCCATAGCGGTGAATCATATCCGAACAGCGATAAAGGCCGCGAAGGCCGCCTTCACTGTCCAGACGCGGCACGCTGCCATGATTATTACCGGTTTGGCTGTGGACAAGCGTCTCCCCTACCGTGATAACCGCCGCGCCTCCCATAGCCAAAAGTTCGTAAGGCTCAATGGACTCCGCGGTTAAATGACCGTCCGCGGTAAGGCAATGGGCGCTCATAGGCGCTGAAATTATCCGATTTTTTAAGATTAATTTACCCACTTTCATAGGGCTGAACAATGCCGGAAATTTGCCGTACATAAAGCCTCCTTGACTTATTATACCGCGCAGCGATATGATTTGCCTCCGGGCGCGGATTAATGGACGCTGAAATGGCAGGCCGCAAAGTGCCCGGGGGAAATCTCGCTTAACGGCGGAACTTCTTTCCGGCAGCGTCCCGCGGCGCGGTCGCAGCGCGGATGAAACAGGCATCCCTCCGGCAGCCGGGCAGGGTCGGGAACATTTCCCTCAATAACGCTTAAGCGGTTTGGCTGGGTATCAATACGCGGGATACATCCGAACAGCTTCCGCGTATACGGATGCAGAGGATTATTGAATAATTCAAGCGTAGGCGCGTCCTCCGCCACACATCCGCCGTAGAACACAATCACGCGTTCGGCGATTTCGGCGATGACGCCCATGTCGTGCGTTACAAGTATCATGCTCATATCATATTCTCGTTTAAGCTTCCGGAGCAGGGCTAAGATCTGCGCCTGGATTGTTACATCCAGAGCGGTGGTAGGTTCATCGGCCAGCAGGATTTGCGGTTTGCAGGCCAACGCCATTGCGATCATCACACGCTGGCGCATCCCGCCGGAAAGCTGGTGCGGATAGTCGTCCATACGCTTGCCGGCGTTGGGTAGTTCCACCTGTTTGAGCAATTCCAGAACCCTGTTGTTGGCTTCTTCCTTTCCCACGTGTTCATGCAAATAGATGGTTTCGGCGATTTGGCCGCCGATCTTCAGCACAGGATTCAAGCTGGTCATAGGTTCTTGGAAAATCATGGTGATCTCCTTGCCCCGGATCTTGAACAGTTCTGATTTGCGCATACGGAAGATGTCCCGCCCGTTGTACAGAATTTCACCGCGCATTACGGCGGACGGCGATTCCGTTAACCGTAGTATGGTATTAAGCGTCACGCTCTTACCGGAACCCGACTCGCCCACTATTCCCAGCGTTTCCCCCTTTTTTAGTGAAAACGAAACCCCGTTAACAGCGCGAACGACGGAACCGTCTGAGAGGAACTCCACAGAGAGGTTGTTTATTTCAAGAATTTTATTATTTTCCAAACGCGGCCACCTCAGCCCTTCAGCTTGGGGTCAAGGTAATCCCGCAAGCCGTCTCCCAAAAGATTGAAACCCAGAATCGTCAAGACAACCATCAAACCGCCGAAACCGGTAACCCACGGAGCGTCGAATATATACTGCCTGCCTTCGTTAATGACCATCCCCCAGGAGGGCGTCGGTTTGGGTATACCCAGGCCGAGATAGCCCAGCGCCGATTCCGCCGTAATCGCGCCGCCCATGCTGGAGGAAAGCACAACAAACAGCTGCGGCGCCGTATTAGGCAAAACATGCCGGAACATGGTACGGAAACTGCCGCTGCCCATGGATTTTGCGGAAGCGATATAGGCGTGTTCCCCGACGCTGAGCGCCGCGCCGCGCGTGACGCGGTAAAAGATGGGCGCTAAAGGAATTCCCACAGAAAGGCACATATTTAATATTGACGGTCCAAGCGCCGCGCCGATAAGAAGCGAAAACAGCAGCGCGGGAAAGGACATAAAAATATCCATAACCCGCCCGACGGCGAAGTCAATTTTTCCTTTAAAAAAACCGCAGAGAAGGCCCCAAAAAGCTCCAATCGCCAGGCCCACGGCTACAGATGTCAACGACACAGTCAGTGAAACACGCGCGCCGTACAAAACGCGGGTCCATACATCACGGCCAAAGCTGTCGGTTCCCATAAGATGTGCGGCGCTGGGCGCGTCGTTTCGGTTTTTCAGATCCACCTGCTCGTACCCGTATGATGTCAGCGCAGGTGCGAAAACCGCCGTCAAGAGGATCACCGAGAGGATGAAACAGCCTATAGCAATCATTTTATACTCTCGAAATATATTCAACACGGCGCCCCACCCCAATTTACCTTCAACGGCAATTCTCCGGCGTAATGGCAGGCAGCCTGACGATCCTCGCCGTAACCGCGCAGCACAGGCGCCTCGGAGCGGCATCGGCTGTCCGCGTACACACAGCGATCGCAAAAGACGCATCCTGCCGGCGGATTATACAGATTGGGCACATCCCCCGTAAGCAGCATACGCTCCCGCCGCATACTCGGGTGCAGCACAGGCGCCGCCGATAGCAGCGCGCAGGTGTAAGGATGCAGGTAGTGGGTAAAAATTTCGTTTCTGGAGGCTAACTCCACAATTTTACCAAAATACATGACCGCGATTCGATCGGAAATAAACTTGATTACGCCGAGGTTATGCGAAATAAATATATATGTCAGGTTATGCTCCTCTTTGAGATCGCACATCAGGTTCAGAATTTGCGCCTGAATGGAAACATCCAGCGCCGAGACCGCTTCGTCGCAAACCAGCAGTTTTGGGGAAAGCGCGAGGCTGCGAGCGATGCAAAGGCGCTGGCGCTGCCCGCCCGACAACTGGTGGGGATATCGGTTCAGCATATTAACGGGCAGCCCAACATCCTCAAACAATTTTTTTATCCGGGTCTTTCTCAAAGACCGGTCGTACCGATGGATCGCCATGGGTTCCTCCACGGCTTGCTCCAGCGTCATACGCGGATCAATAGAGTCATAGGGATCTTGAAAAACTATCTGCATCTCTTTACGCATAGCGCGTAGTTCCCGCCTGCCGATCCGGGCAAAATCCCTGCCCTCAAACGCGACGCTGCCGCCGCTGACAGGCTCCAACTGAAGTATAACGCGGGAAAGCGTACTTTTGCCGCATCCGGACTCGCCGACCAGGCCGAATGTTTCACCCCTCCTGACGGAAAAAGACACGCCGTCCACAGCCTTGAGCAAATGGCCGCTCCCCTTGCGATCCTTATAATACTTGCAGACATTTCGCAGCGTCAATATATCTTCCGCCGAATCGCCCGGCATATTTTTCACCCCCCAGCCGCCTCTACGCGAATCCGTGGATCCACTAAGCCGTATACCGCGTCCGTAAGAAGATTCACCGCGATCAGCGCGATGGAAATAAACGCGGATGTCCCCTGCACTACAGCGTAATCCCTGGCATTGACCGCGTCGATGAGCAGCAGACCGATACCGGGCCGGGAAAACACCGTTTCAATGATTATGGCGCCTCCAAAGCAACCGGCCAGGTTGTAGCCAATCACTGTAATAATGGGAATAGCCGCGTCCTTCAAAGCGTGACGGAACAGCACAGCCCACTCGTCCAACCCCTTTGCGCGCGCTGTTTTAATAAAATTCTCGCGCATGATCTCCAGTATACTGGAACGCGTCGTGCGCAGGGTAAGGGCGCTGTTGCCTATAACCATCGTGAGAACCGGCGCGAACAATGTTTTAAACCGGGAAACCCCAGGCCCTTCCACCGCGATAACCGGTATCCATCTGAGTTGAACGGCAAATAGAGTCAGCAGCATCAAGGCTATGTAAAAGGAGGGCAGGGACATGCCGAGCGTACTGGCGCCCGTAATGAGGTAATCGGGCCATCGGCCGCGGAAAACCGCGGCCGTAACGCCCAAAATAACACCCGTGACGGAAGCGAGCCCAATCCCCCACAGCGCCAATTCCACCGTGCGGGGAAGCCTCTCCAAAATAAGAGCCATCACGGGCCGTTTAGAAACAATGGATACGCCAAGATCTCCGGTCATAAAATTTCGGAGGGCGATGCCCAATTGAACAGACAAAGGCTCATCCAAGCCCTGCTGCCGACGAAACATCTCAATCTGTTCGTCCGTGGCTTTCGCCCCCAGCATAATAGCGGCCGGATCGCCGGGGATCAGCCTTATAATGAAGTAAACCGCCAGAAATACGCCGATCACGGTAGGAATCGCGATCAGCAGCCTACGTGCAATGTAACGTCCCATAGCCTATTCCCTTTACTCCGTAATATAAACCTTGTCGAATCTGATGGTCAAATCGGCGCTGAAATCGAACCCTTTGACTTTAGCGGCGGTAACATTGTAGCCTTCGGAATCGCAAACCGTATATACGGCTTTCATATCGATCAGTTTACGCTGCGCGTCGGCATACAGAGCCGCGCGTTTGGATTCGTCCGTCTCAGAAAGCGCGGCTTTAACCGCAGCGTCATAATCCGCGTCCATAATACCGCTCCAATTGCTGCCGGGGTAGTACTCTGACGTGTACCGACTCAAGGTGTTGTCCGGAACGATGTTTGTGTCGTTGAACAGCAGCCACAGCGGCGCTTCACCCGCGCGAACCTTGTCGAGAAACACGCCGAAATCTACTGTCTGAAGCTGGGCGTTGATGCCGGCGCTCGCCAGCTGACTCTGAATGATCGTCGCGGGGCCCATGCTGATAGAATCATTCGGGCAATAAAACTCCGTTGTGAAGCCGTTCGGGAAACCTGCTTCAGCCAGCAGACGCTTGGCTTTTTCGAGATCATACTCCGGATCCCAGTAATCATCTATAGAAAACATCGACGTAGATGGAAGTATGCTTCTCGCCGGATTGGGGAAACCCAGATAGAAATCGTTTATCAGGCTGTCGCGATCGATGGCATAAAACATGGCCTCGCGAACACGCGCGTCTGTAAAAGGCTCAAGAGCCATATTATTGCCGACATAGAGCATGGAACGGCTGGTAACCATATAAATGTTATATTTTTCCGGTTGTGAACGGTATTGTTCGAGTTTGTCATAATCGGTAATGTTGATCAAGTCCACTTCGCCGGCCTCGAACGCGTTGAACATAGTGCCGGGCTCACTTACCAGCTGAAACGTCATGCGGTCAAGGAGCGCTTTTTCGCCCCAATAATCCTCAAAACGGATAACCTCATTACGCTCGCCTAATATGGCGCCTTCCACGCATTCGAACGGACCGGTGCCTACAGGCATGACGCCGAACTTTTGCCCGCCGATGTCCTCAAACGCTTTTTGACTGACAATATTGCCGTAATAAGTAGCTGTTTTAATCAGAAAGTTGGGGTCTTCCTCTTTCAGTGTGATAACGACCGTGTAGTTGTCGGGCGTTTCAATGCTTGCCATATTTTCCACGCCAAGGTTGGCATAGTTGGACGCGGCGTTGAGTTCCGGGTCGGCCAGACGCTCAAAACTGAACTTAACGTCGCCGGAGGTTAGCTCGCCGTATCCGCGATGAAATTGCACGCCTTTACGCAACTTGAAGGTATATGCAAGACGATCCTCCGACACTGCCCATTCCTCCGCCAGCATGGGCTGAATGATAAAGTCGGAATCGTAGGTGAGCAGCCTTTCGAAGACCATCGGCGCGAACATATAATCGTTGGCAGTGGTAGCCGCGGCGGGGTCAAAAGACGCCCCTTCAAAATCACGGGCAATTTTCAACACTTGTTCGGGCGCCTCGGTTTCGCCGGAATTTTCAGACGCGCTTTGAACAGGCTCGCCGGCGGATGGGGACGTACTCGCGGCGGCGATGGAATCGCTCGCCCTGTTACCCGCACAGCCGGAAAGAATAGCCAACGCGGCAATCATAGGTAAAATTTTACCAAACAGCCCGCATAATCCATGACGCATTATAAATCACTCCTTAAAATCAATGAACATAAAAAAAGGCGCGCTTACCCGCCGAAACAGGCCACACACCTTTCGCATATCCTATTTCTTCGTAATATACCGCCGCCAAACAAATCTTAATCATAACGGGGGCGGTATTAGGGGTAAACACAACCGTTACGTTATACGCGGATCCCCGTTGATCCGGATTTAATATATCATATCATAAATTAAATATATGTGTCAATATTATATGTCCCAATTTGATATAATTTATTTTTATTCCGCTTTATTTGCTATTATCTTATTCGTCATTTCACCCCATCGTATTTCTAAATTCCTTGGGCGTAATATTCTCGGTTTTTTTAAAAATGCGGGAAAAATGTGAGGTGTCCACAAACCCCACCATATCGGATATATCGCCGATCTTCAGCGCCGGATCGCGCAGCAGTTCCTTTGCGCGTTTAATGCGCGCGGCGTTTACTAAATCATAAAAATTTTTTTCTGTATACCGGTTCAGCAATTTGCTTAAATACCACTGGCTCACATAAATTCTGTCCGCCACATCTGAAAGCGTCAATTTCTCGGCATAATGCGCGTCTATGTATTTAAGCGCGGAATTAACGATAAAGCTGTTTATTTCAGTTTTAGCGGTTTCCGGCTCGTCCGCGTTTCGCATGACGGCGTCTCGCTTCAGTTTTTCCGTCATAGCCAACATGGCCTCGTCTATTTCATTCATTTTGGAAGGTTTAAGCAAATACCTGGCCGCCCCAAGGCTGATGGCGCGTTTCGCGTAATCGAATTCCCGATATCCGGTTAAAACGGTTATCTGCATCCTGGGGAATTCAGATTTAAGCCCTGCCACCATCGCCAACCCATCCACCCCGGGGATACGGATGTCGGTGAACAGGATGTCCGGCCTGTATTTACGTACGCAGGCGGCGCCTGAAATGGCGTCGCCCGCCGACGCCACCACCTCGCATCCATATTTTTCCCAGTTTACCAACTTACACAGCCCCCGCACAATAATATCCTCATCGTCTACGATTACGACCTTGAAAATACTATCCCCCCCAGAAAGGCGGGCAACTTGTCAAATAATTTTTCCGTCCGCTCGCCCGTCAACATATTCTTCACGCTAACAACGCCTCCGGCCAATTCATTCTCTCCGATCATAAGCGTATCCTCCAACCTGATGTCATACACGCATTGAAGGGCCTAAAATATCCTTAGTTCCGCGCGGAATCTGTGTCAGCAGTTCTCCAAGCCTCTTTTCTTTTAATCATTTCGCCTACCCGTGTAATATAGTCGCGTAAGTTTTTAACATTAAACACGCGCTCCAACCTGTCGCCGAAGACAAGTTTAGTCACCGCGCCGGCGCCCGCCGCCCAAATGGACTGCGTTTCCTCCATAATAAGCACATTATAAGCCGACGCCTTACCCGGCAGGCAATATCCCACATTTTCGAAATTACCGAGCATATTCTTCTGGCGGTACATATAATATGGGGACATACCTGATTCCATGCATACGCGTTGTGAAACGCCCAGCATTTCCTCCAACGTTCCGACGCTTGGCGGCGAATATCGCCCAAGCGTTTCACAAAGCGGCGAAGCGCGTTTTATTGTCAGAATATGTACAGTCACATTCTCCGGCCTCATCGCGAGCAATTTATCCGCTGTTTTTTCGACATGGCTTGTGGTTTCGCCCGGAAGCCCCAAAATAATGTCGGTATTGATATTGTCAAACCCTTCCGCGCGCGCGAGAGCGAACGCCCTATAAAAATCATTTACCGTATGATTGCGGCCTATGCCGCTTAACGTATCATCGTGCAGACTCTGTGGGTTAAGTGAAATGCGGCTGGCGCCATAATTCCGTAAAATACGCAGTTTATCCGTGTTAACAGTGTCCGGCCTGCCGGCTTCAACGGAAAACTCCAGAGGCTCGCCGAAGAGCGTCCTGACAGACTTAAGCAGCCTATCCAGCTGCTTCTCATTCAACGCGGTGGGCGTGCCCCCTCCCACATACACGGCCGACGCGCACCTGCCGTTCGTTAAATCCCGTATGGCTCGAAGCTCACGTTCCAGCGCGTCCAGATATATGTCCACCCGGCTCGAATCGCCGCCAATCGGATAGGACGCGAAGGAACAGTAGAGACAGCGGGAAGGGCAAAACGGTATGCCGACATATAAACTGAACGCGTCAAGGGGCTGTCTATTCAATATATCCTTTTCGGCCGCGGCCACATCGACCGCCAAAGCGATCTTATCGCGCCGGGCCAGATAATTGCGCTCCATATCGTCAATTATCCGGCTGCGGCTGTACCCCTTTTCCAATAACAACCGCGCCATTTTCGACGGCCTTACGCCCGTAAGCGCGCCCCAAGGCGGGTTTTGACGCGTATAAGCCCGACAGGCTGAAAATAACGTAACCATCAACCTGCGCCTGATCTCCTGACTGCCGCTAAACATATCCGCCACAGGCGTACGGCTGACGCGGCCGTCACAAGCCCCGCTGTTTTCCGGCAATGGCATAACAGCCTGTTCCGTAATATGGCCGTTTAAATACAAAGCTCCCCCGCACCCAGTCGAGGTTAAGACGCTGACCGCCGTCAAACCATGCGTATCAGGCCGCTCCACGCGAGTAAATTTCTCATTGGGGAAAAAAATCTGTGTTATCGTCTGTATGTCGTAAATATAATCATGCCCGTCCAGTACGTAATACATTACTTAATCCTGCTGTGAATCATAACCTCGTGCCGGATATCAGTCGGGCGGCCGTGCCCGGGGTAAACGACCGTTTCGCCAGGCAGTATCAGCAATTTTTCATTAACGCTGCGCGTCAGCGTATAACCGTCGCCCAGCGGGAGATCCGCCCGGCCCACTGTTTCCCAAAATAATGTGTCCCCTGTAAAAATAATACTATCGCGCTCGTTATAGAAGCAAACGCCGCCCGGGGTATGCCCCGGCGTATGAATAACGCGAAGCGTTTCGTTCCCAACGCGGATCTCGTCGCCATCCTCAAATTGTTTCTCCACACACAGCGACATTTTTTCATTGCCGAAAACTTCCGATAGATTCATCAGCGGGTCGGCCAGTAATTCAGCTTCCAACCGGTGGGCGTACAGAGCCGCCTTGGTAAAATTCGATACGCGGCGCGCCGACAAGATATGATCATAGTGCCCGTGCGTCAGAAGTATCGCCGTAACAGTAATAAGTTCCGCGTTAAGGAATGAAACAATGCCCTCACAATTAAGTCCGGGGTCTATTATTACCCCTTCCCGTGCTTCCGGATCAAAACAGCAATAAGCGTTTTGATCATATTCGCGTGATACAACTAAAAATACCTTCACTATGAAATCACCCTCTCAATTTCGTGTACGCCGGTGATTCTCTTCAGTCGGCCGCTGATATGATCCAATTCCTCGCGGCTGGTAATTTCCAGGCTTAGCGTTATTATGGCCTCATTATTAATGGTTCGGGCGCTCATATCCTTGACGGATATATGGGCCTCAGCTATAACGCGCGAAATATCCAGCAAAAATCCCAAGCGCTCTATGCCTACTATCCTCAGCTCAGCCCGGTAGTGCACGCCGTTCACGCTTTTATCCGGCAGCCGCCATTCCGCCTCAAGCAGCCGCCGCCTGTCCGTCTCGTCCAAATTGATAATATTGGCGCAGTCGGTGCGATGGATGGAAACGCCGCGCCCGCGGGTTACAAACCCGACGATCTCATCCCCTGGCACCGGGCTGCAGCATTTGGAAAAACGTACATT
>JAITDJ010000150.1 GCA_031282635.1 Clostridiales bacterium | reverse complement strand
AACGCGAAGAAAATGAACATATTAAAGCGCTGGCCAACTTATACCGCAGATCCAAAAACATCCGGACCCGCAAACACGCGACGCGTCCGAAAGGAGACTAATATGCCGGCAGGCTTCACACAGTCAGTAATTCAGCGCATTAAAAGCGAGATAGCGAAGGTCGTAATAAATCAGGAATATTTGACGGACATGGCTCTGTGCGCCATGCTGAGCGGCGGCCATGTGTTAATAGAGGGCGTGCCTGGCCTGGCTAAGACGCTTTGGGTTAAGACGCTGGCAAAGACGCTGGCGGTAGATCATAAGCGTGTGCAGTTTACATCCGATTTAATGCCGTCCGATATTTTAGGCGCAAAGGTCTTCAATGCAAAAAACGCGGAATTTGAGCTTCGGAAAGGGCCGTTGTTTACAAACCTGTTCCTGGCGGATGAAATAAACAGGACGCCGCCAAAAACGCAGTCGGCGCTCCTGGAGGTTATGGAAGAACGTTCCATAACTTTAGACGGCGGCACAATCAGCCTAGCGGAGCCATTTATGGTATTTGCCACGCAAAACCCCATTGAGTATGAAGGCACATATCCGCTGCCCGAAGCCCTCGTCGACAGGTTTATGATGAAGCTTACGATCACTTACCCTGGCGTAGCGGCTGAAAAAGAGATCATACGCATGTATAATGATGGAACCATTAATTACCGGGTGGAGGCGGTCTGCGCCGCGCCTGATTTACTCGCGTGCCGCGCGGAGATATCCGAGGTGCATGCGGATGACGGCATATATAATTATATCGTCAGCATTATAGAAACCACCCGTCGTATCACTGCGGTTTCCATAGGCGCGAGCCCTCGGGGTTCTGTGGCCCTGCTGCTCTGCGCCAGGTCGTATGCGGCTATGAACGGACGCGACTTCATAATTCCGGACGACGTCCGCGAATTAGCCCTCCCCGTATTGCGCCACCGTATAATTCTGCGGCCGGAAGCGGAAATCGACGGGATTAAGCCCGACGAGGTCATTGAAAATATCCTTTCACAGGTTAAGGTGCCCCGCTGATGGCCGTTACAAGGCGATTTATTGTATTGACTTCATTGGGCCTGCCCTTGCTGGCGCTATCGGTTTTCACAGGCCGTCACACATTTGTGTTTATTGTGTTTAATACGATAATTTTCGGACTGTTGACGCTGGATTTTGTTATGTCATTGAAAGCGGCGGGCAATAACATAGAGATTTTGCCGGGGGCGGACGATAAATTGTATTTCGGATCCGATAACGACATAATTTTTTATGTAAAGAACAACTATGCGAAAAGCCTGAAACTATGCTTAAAAGACAGCCTCCCTGACAGGCATTTTACAGTTACGGACGCATCCGGCATGGAACGGATCATAGAGCCGGGCGCCAACGCTGTGCTGCGCTACACGGTTCGCCCTTCTAAACGCGGGGCGTTTATGTTTCCCAAAATTTACGGTTATGTTTACAGCAAAATGGGCTTCTGCAGGCTGTATTTTGAGCGCGATCTGCCGAGGGAGTATAAAGTATACCCCGATTTGCGCGATTTGGGACGTTACAGGCTGATAACCCAGAATAAACGCCTGCTGCCCAATGGTGAGCGTATTGTTCGCCTGCGCGGCCCGGGAACGGAATTTGAGAGTTTGCGGGAATATGTGGAAGGCGATGATTTCCGCAAGATCAACTGGATGGCTACTGCGCGCGAAAATAAAATCGTCGTAAACCAATATCGGATTGAAAAGAGCCAACCCGTATTTACGTTGATTGACGCCGGGCGGCCAATGAGTTACAGCATGAGGGGATATAAAAAACTGGACTACGCTATAAACGCGGCGCTGATTCTTTCGGATATCGTAAATCGGCAGGGCGACAACAGCGGGCTGATGGTATTCGACGCCGGCGTGCGTACCTGCGTTTTGCCAGGCAAGGGCTGCGTTCACCGGAACCGCTTGATGGAAGCGCTGTATCATATAGAAGACACAAAAAGCACTTCCGATTACGAAGGCGCTTTTATGGAATTGATTAACCGGCAGAAAAGGCAGGGGCTGGTATTTTTGTTTACAGACTTTGAATCACCTGAGCAGGCCGGCGAGTTGGCGGCCTGCGTACAGATAATTAAGAAACGTCACACGCCGCTTATCATTCTGATGGAGAATGACAGCCTGAAACGTATGGCTGAAAGTTCTGATCAGAGTGAGCGAGCGGTGTATGAACGCGCCGGGGCAATCAAATTTTTGGAAAAGCGCAAGGCCGCGATCAGAACTATAAACGCGCAGGGCATAGCCTGCCTGGAAAGCCCCGCCGAAGGCTTCGCGTTAATGGCGGTTAACAGCTATTTAAGAGCCAGGCGATAACCCAGAACCATAAGCGGCGGCGTGGCAAAGGAAAAGACCAGCTTAATCCATGGCAAAATCGGCAAAGGCGTAAAAAAACCTTCAATAAGTCCGGCAATTACAAGCATTAAAGCGATGCCTGGTACAAAATACGCGGCTTCTTTCGCGCCTTTTATAAACGAGTCTTTTCTTTTCAGATCGTTCGGCGTCAAAACAGCCTGTCCGATGATAAGTCCGCATGCGCCGCTGATGAATATCGCCGTCAGTTCGATGAACCCATGCGGCAGAATCAACGAGAAAAAATGGAGCATATCAGAGCCGTTTACCGCGAAAAGGCAGGATAGCCCGCCCAGAACAGCGCCGTTTAAAAACAGGATATACACCGTACCCAGTCCGACTGTTACGCCCCCGGCAAACGCCAATAACGACACGTTTATATTATTGGTCATAATGTACGCGCTCAAAAATGAGAAGTTCGCGTCACCCGCCATAGAGACGGGGTTGTTTCGGGCCGCGGCCTGAATATATTCATCAGGCAGAAACAGGCTTGCGTATTCGCGATCGAAGAGGATCATAGCCATGCTGATCAGCGCGCCGGCCATAAACAGCCCAAACGAAAATACGACGTAAGCCCGTTTGGCGTGAAGCGCCCGGCCGAAACCTTTCCGTATATACCAGGTTACGGAAGCAAGCCCGCTTTTCTGACGCAGATAAAAATGCTGATGGGCCATACCCGCCAACTGATTAAGGTATGAAACGGATCCGCCGTTGGGGAAATGTGTTTTGGCATAGGCCAGATGCAGGCTGACCGCTCTGAACAGTTCGGCAAACTCGTCAATCTGATCGATTTCCAAGGCGCGTACGCTTTTTTTAGCTAAAATGACGTTATAAGTTTCCAACTGCTTCCATCGTTCTTCGTTTTTTAGAATGAATTCGTCCTCTGTCACGATATAAGCCCTCTCATAATAAGGAGTTTTCATGAACTATATTACAATTGTCACGCCGGAAAATATAGCGATAGAATACAGGCTGGCCGGGCTGGGTTCGCGCCTCGCCGCCGCTTTTATAGATACTCTGATTCAAATGGCGGCGCTTGCGGTCGTATATGCCGTGATTTTATTCGGCGTAATGCGTCTGAATCTTAGTCATTTGGATAGATTCGATATTAACGGCATAGGCTCCGCGCTGTTAATAATCAGCCTTTTTGTCATATACCTGGGCTATTACACCGTTTTTGAATTCCTCATGAAAGGCCAGACTCCGGGCAAACGGCTGCTCAAACTGCGTGTTATGCGCAATAACGGCCGACCGTTAACACTCGGTCACAGTATCGTTCGCAATATACTGCGATACTTTGTCGACATTACGGGCGCCGGCGTTATTTGCATACTGTTCAATAAACAGTGCAAACGCGTCGGGGATATGGCGGCGGCTACCATCGTCGTCGCCGAGAACCCTGACATTAATATTATACGCCTTAACAGGGATTTTGAATATTACAGCGCGGATAAATATCAAAACCTGCGTCTGAATGACGACGAATATTATCTGCTGGTGGAATTTCTGGATCGCGGGCAAACATTTTTGGATAACGGCGTTCATCTGCGTCAGCGTCTTGCCAGGTATTTCGCGTGTAAATTTGAGACGCAGGAATATGAAATCACCGATACATTGTTAACCCAACTGGCTCAGGTAAACCGAAGATAATCATTCGTCACATTCCCGCAGCGCATGTCGGGCGTCCACGTCGACTAAAATTATATCGTCGCCGAACTGGCAGATGTTTCCCCAGGGTATTTTGTATTCCTGATCGCGGGCGAACAGGCCGAATACGCGGCCGGGCCCCGGTACGATTATACTGACGACCGCGCCGCAGTGTTCGTCTATCTCGATATCGCAGATGAACCCGAAACGGCTGCCGTCCTTTATATTAATGACTTCTTTCTGTTTCATATCATATACCCTGACCATAAAAAACCGTCCCATCCGCATAAACTGTAACACAGTATATGCGTGGGGCGGTTTGTACTATTACCAAGTAAATCACAACGCGGAAAAGATTACGGGCACATCGCGGCGAGCCTTGCCGGCCGCGGATAATACGGCGGAGGTTACCTCAATTAAAACCGTATCCCCCGCTTCGCAAACAACATTCCCCAGCGACAGCAGCAATCCTTCATTAACCCGATTCCTGAACCTGGCGCGTTCCAGTTTGCCAATCACAATATATTTAATATTATACTTATTAATGACATATCTGACGGCGTCAACGTCCGCTGCCGTATAAACAGTCTCAATATCAGCAACGCGGGCGTTAAAAGCGCCAAAATCGGCGCTGCGCCACAGCCACTGATGATTGTACCAATTAAAGACAGAGGGCAGCCCTGTGTTCGCCGCGACGCGTCCAAATGATGTGTACGAGTCATATGAATTAGCCTCAAGAATTACCGGCTGCCCTTTTACATGCTCATTCAGGTACCGGATAATGGAGTAATCGTCCTCCATGGATCTTACCAAGGGGTAGGGTTCCGTCGGAACTTCGCCTTCGGGGAATGTTTCAGCGCCTAATTTGGACAGCTGCTCTTCATATGTCAGCATATATTTAACGCCGTCCAGACCTTTATACGCCGTGTATTCGGAAAACGGCGCGTACCACCCGTTAATCGCATAAAAAGGATACACGAACCCCATTGACAACAGCGCGGCGGCCGGAATTAAAAATCTTATTCTTATAGGGCGTGTCAAAAACAGACGCGTAAACGTATACCCTATACCCAGCGCCAGCAGGATAAACGCCTGATATGTGAGCTTAAACATCGTATTGGCGCGCGGGCTGGTTGTATATATATCTTTAATGTAAATAAACTCAGGTATGGCTATTAAACCTATAGCGCAGGAGAAAAGGATCAAAGCGAACGCGTCCGCGGGGTTCAGGCGATCTATAAAGTCAAACAGCCGCGGTAAGCGTTTCCCATTGCCGCTGTCTTTAGATCTGATATACATAACAATAACAAAAATAATAAGCATAACAAAGAAAGCCGTCTGATAACCGTACAATACTAACAGCTGATAAAACCGCGAGCGTATCTTAACCATTTCAATGGAAGAAGACATCGCCGTAAAAGTCGTATGGAACGGCGTCAACACCGCAAAAGCCAGCAGCGCCATAAACGGGGCCTGGCATAATGTCATAAGGAAAGATTCCAAGCTGTACCGGTATAGGCGCAAGTTCGCATAAAACAGTATGAGGCTTGCCACGACTATATAGATAGGGAAGTCCCAAAAATTCGTGGCGGGAAACAACCCT
>JAITDJ010000121.1 GCA_031282635.1 Clostridiales bacterium | reverse complement strand
ATGTTAAATCGCCCCTTGAAACGCTGGCGGCGCCGTATGTTAATCCTGAAAAAGAAGTCCGTACAGCTGTGGACGCGCTGACCGGGGCCGGGGATATTATCGCCGAAATGATTTCGGATAACGCTCATTATCGAGCGCTGATCCGCAAGCTTAGCTGGGATAAGGGCATTCTTAATTCCAAAGCCGCTGACGACAGCATATCATCCGTTTACGATATGTATTACGATTTTCACGAGCCCGCCAAAAGCATTGCCGGCCACCGGGTTCTGGCGTTAAACCGGGGGGAAGACGAAGACATGCTGCGCGTGCGGCTTGAAGCGCCCGTCGAGGAGATCTTAAACAGGTTGTATGGGCTGATTGTAAAAGATAATCGTTTTACAAAGGAAATCCTAAGCCAAATTATTGAAGACAGTTATAAGAGGCTTATAGCGCCTTCCCTAGAACGAGACATCCGCAATGAACTGAGCGAAAAAGCCCAGGAGGGAGCAATCCGCGTTTTTGGTGAAAACCTGAAACAACTGCTGCTTCAGCCCCCGATAAAAGATAAAACAGTGCTGGCTCTGGATCCGGGCTTCCGCACCGGATGCAAGGTGGCCGTAGTGGACGGGACAGGTAAGGTGTTGGATACCGGCGTTGTGTACTGTACCATCCAAAAGGATGCGGATAAGCTTGAAAAATCAAAAGGGAGCCTGTTAAAGCTGATAAAACGGCATAACGTGGATCTGATAGCCATCGGCAATGGCACAGCCTCCCGTGAAACGGAGAGTTTTGTGGCGGACATGCTTAAATCCGTGGATAAACAAATCTATTATATCATGGTGAACGAAGCCGGCGCGTCCGTTTATTCCGCGTCTAAACTGGGCGCCGAGGAATTTCCCGAATTTGACGTGGCGCTGCGCAGCGCCGTATCCATTGGCCGCAGGCTGCAGGATCCTTTGGCCGAATTGGTAAAAATCGATCCGAAAAGCATCGGAGTCGGACAATACCAGCATGATATGAATCAGAAACGCCTGAGCGAGGCATTGGAAGGCGTTGTGGAGAGTTGCGTCAATAATGTCGGGGTAGATCTGAACACCGCGTCGCCGTCATTATTGTCTTATGTATCCGGCATCAGCGGCGCCGTATCCAAAAATATTCTGGAATACAGAGAATTAAACGGGACATTCGCAAGCAGAAAAGAACTGCTTAAGGTTAAAAAGCTGGGACCGAAAGCTTACGAACAGTGCGCGGGGTTTTTACGTATTCCGGAAGCGGACTACCCGCTGGATAACACAGGAGTACACCCGGAGTCTTACGGCGCCGCGGAGCGTTTGCTGGCAAAGCTGGGGGTTACGCTGAACGACGTAAAAGCTAAAAAGATCGGCGGCGTAGGCAAACGGATTAGTAATATCAGTCAATTGGCGGATGATTTGAATGTAGGCGCGCCTACACTTACGGATATTATAAAGGAATTGGAAAAGCCGGGGCGCGACCCGCGCGACGAAATGCCCCGCCCCATTCTCCGGCACGACGTGCTTTCACTGGAGGATTTAAAAGAGGGTATGATACTGAATGGCACGGTGCGCAATGTAATAGACTTCGGCGTATTTGTTGATATAGGAGTACACCAGGATGGCCTCGTCCATATTTCCCAGATCTCGAAAAAATTTATTAAGCATCCGCTGGAGGCGGTCGCCGTGGGCGATATTGTAAAGGTTAAGGTAATCGGCGTCGATATCAAACGCAAACGCGTGCAGCTGTCTATCCGAGAGGCCGCCAATTCCGCTGAATAATTTCATATTCAATGTGGTTATGCCATTACGGCCCGGCCCAAAAGGCTTCCAGTATTTTTGACATATCCCTCGGCCCGTTGACATACCGCGCGTGCGACCACTCGCTCGGGAATAGGCTTTTATAATTATTCGCGGCGAAACGGCTGTCAATAAGCAGCACGGCGCCTCTGTCTGTTTCCGAGCGGATTACGCGGCCGACGGCTTGCATCACCTTATTCACGCCGGGGTAGACATAGGCGTACTCAAAGCCCATGCCCATCAATTTGCTGTAGTATTCCGATATCACGTTACGTTCTTCCGTGATCATCGGCAGGCCTACGCCGACCACGATCACCCCGATCAGGCGCTCCGCTTTCAAATCCACGCCCTCGGAGAACACGCCGCCCAGCACGGCGAAAGCCAGCATAGTCTCTGTGTTTTCCGGCGCGAACCGGCATAAAAAAGACTCTCTGGACGCCTCGTCCATATCAGGCGACTGAACCAGCGTATCTATTTCCGGGTGCGCCGCCTGAAATATTTCGACGACCTCCCCCATATAAGCGTATGAAGAAAAAAATGTCAGATAATTTCCTTTCCGGGCGGAAATTACTTCATAGATACGCTCCGCCACGGGTTCAAAACTGGATTCCCTGAATTTAAACTTTGTTGAAACGCGGCCGTCTATCAGAAGGCACAAGTTATTTCTCGGAAATGGGGAAGGCAGGCGCAGCGTGTAATCATCTTTGCCTCCTCCCAATATATCGCGGAAATAGTCCAATGGGGTCAGGGTCGCTGAGAAAAATACCGCGGCCGCCGATTTTTTTGTTTCTTCCGCCAGTGATTTCGATGGATCGATACAAAACAGTTTTATCAGAAACGCTGTCTTATCGCCGGCCTCTATATATGTCACATAGCGATTATCGTACATATCGCAGATACGCAAAAAGTCAGAAATGACGAAATACGCGTCCAGAACCTGCCCGGAGATCTCATTTCGCGATTCCGCGAGCCATTCATCCAGTTTTGATGCCAGTCCTTTCAGCAGATCGCGCAGTATTTCAGGCGGAGCTTTTTCAGTATAAGCGCCATTTGGCGTTTCCCGCCCGCATTCCTTAAAGTATTTCAGAACCTTGCCTATATCTTTGTATACCCCACTTTTTTTGCCGAAGAGTTCCCGTGTTTTCGTTAACTCCCCGTGGGTAATCGCGGCGGAGAACATATCGCGGCCGCGGTCAATCAGGTTATGCGCTTCGTCATTCAACAGGATAAACCTGCCGCCCTCGGAAAAATAACGCTTGAGTTTCGCTTTGGGGTCGTAAACATGGTTGTAATCACAGATTATGACGTCGCAGAACAGCGTCACGTCCAGCATAAACTCAAACGGGCATATCATATGTTTACGGGCGTACGCTTCAAGCATACGTCTCCCGATCAGGGTTTCGTTTGTGATAATATCCATCAGCGCCTCATTTACACGGTCGAAATGACCATTGGCGTATTCGCAGTCTATGGGATTACAGAGCCTTTCCGGCAGAAAGCAAATCCTGTCTTTGGCTGTCAACGTTACCGTACGGACGCGCAGGCCGGATTCAATCATCAAACGAACGGCGTCTTCCGCCACTTGGCGGGTGATCGTTTTCGCGGTACAGTAAAAAATTTTGTCCGCAAATATTCCCAGCGCTTTAATAGAAGGGAAAAGGGCTGAAACAGTCTTACCCGTGCCGGTGGGGGCCTGCGCGAACAGCCTTCGTCCGTGCTTTATGGCGGCGTAAACGGAAACGCAGAGCTCACGCTGGCCTTTGCGGAACGCCCCGAAAGGGAAACTCAAATGGCCGGCGGTTTCATTGCGCTCCTCTACGCGTTTGATCTCCATTTCGGCGAATTGATGATAGCGTTCCATAATAGAGAGAAAAAACGCTTCCAGTTCCGGGAAATCCATTTCCGTGGTGAAGCTTACGGATTCCTCGGTTTCCAAATGCCCGTAAGTCAGGCGTATAACCGCGTTTTTTTCATTAAACAAGCGGCAGTAGATATAACCGTAGCATTTGACCTGGGCCCAGTGCCAGTGATCCGGCTTGTTCTCGATCCGATCCACCGGCGTTAAGGTAGACTTGATCTCTTCAATAATTACACTCGGGCCGCCCGTAATAACGCCGTCGGCGCGGCCCTCCATTTCATAACGGCAGTTGTTGTATATTAGGTCCAGTTTCAGCGAGACTTCACTTTTATATGTAAATCCGGCGCTTTGAGCCTCGTTTTTACGCGCTCTCTGTATTCTCTGATGCAGGATCGTGCCCTCAACAGCCCTGTTCGCGCTCATATAGCCTGTGTTTATACTGCCGCCGCGCAGGATGAATTCAACGATACCTCGTACTGACATTTTTATTATTTGCTCGGGCATGGAATATATCATCCCTGTAAATTTTAGAGTAATATCATAGAGGTTTGGAATACCTTATTTCTGTAGCTGCAAGAAAGTCGATATGCTTTTCTTTCCCATCTGTTTGATATCCCAGTTTTTTGTAAAATAATCTTGAGTTTATATTTTTTTCAAGAACCCATAGACAAACCTCCCCAAATCCCCGCTCAATGGCCTTTTCGTCGCAATATTTTACCATTGAGGAGCCAATACCTTGCCTTTTCATTAAAGGCTCAACATATATTCCCCAAAGCTCAAAGGAACAAGGCTTATCCTCGTCTCTACACGAACCAATAGTGAGCATAGCCTTAATAATACCATCATCAAGGACATAATCTTCTGTTAGTTTATTTGTGATGGCATTGCGAAAAACATCTATCCGTTTTGAAACAAGCATTTTGTTGAATAGATGGTCGTCTGAAACAATTCCTCTATAAGCGTTTCTCCATCCAAAAACATGAATTTCGGCAACGCGAGGAACATCAGATAATTCCATAGCTCTAATCATCAAAGGCCCCCTCTGCATGTAATATCGTTCTACACAGACTGACGCGCCTTGATGTACAGGTTGATGTCGTTGACGATGTATTGCCGCCCGGTGGTGTGCAGGGCTTCGTAATACGAGCGGATATAATCAATCACGTGGTAGCGGTTGAACAAATCAATGACCGTTTTGCCTGACAGCTTTTCCGCGCTCTTATACTCCTCAATGCAGTACACGATAAAAGGTGTTTTTTCGTCCATTGCTCACGCCTCCTCCGGGTAGGTGATTTTTCCTGTGTCCTGCTCCTCTTTGAACATTTTATAGAGTGTAGGGACGCTTAGATGCCACAGCTTGGTCTCCTCACGGTCAAGCTGCTCATAGAGCCGGGAGGAATACAGTAAGGTGAACGCTTCCCTTTCGCTGATGTTCCTGCCTTCCATCACGGCCTTGATCATCCGGGGAACGATGAATTCGAGCATCGCCTTATTGTCGCCCTCCATTGCTTAGAACCTCCCAACAACCAACCGAGCCGAGTTGGGCGACACGTCCCTCCGGCTTCTATATTAACTCCAAGCCCCTTGATATACAAGGGTTCGTTTTAATTTTTGACCTTTTTATAATAAACCTCCGGTTGATTATGCCCTAAGAATCTCCTTGGCCCGCCCTTCAATTTTGTCAAGGACGCTTTGGGCAGCCAGCTTCTCAAGCGTGGGACTAAGTTCCTTTTCGCCTGTAAACACGCTGGTGATGCGGTACCTTGTTATCAGGAAAGGGTACGCTCTCGCTGATATAAATGAGGACGTTGTTTTTGTAATCAAATGGCGATGGCATGGACGCGCTGAACAGCCTGCGTTCAGGCAGATATTGAAGCCCTAACGTTTCCTTAACGCGGGTGAAATCGCCCGACGCCGACAATGTCCCAGAAGTCAGGACAATCGGCGCGCCTCCGCTCCATAAATCGCGGTAAAGCCTTGAGTCCAAGTCTTTTGGGATTGCGAAAAGCGTATCAAGCCCAGTGGACTGACATTCGTCAGTTTCAGGCTCATCTGATTTTCAAGCCAGTAAATCAAGCGTTCATGCTGTTTTAAAGCGGTAGCCTTTTCATTGATGTATGCCAGCCGCCGAAACAGGCGTTTTCCCTGACCGTCCAGCTTATGGGCGAGTTTATGAATATTCAGCCCGCTGTTAAGCCCATGCCGCCCACGGGGCGGCACAAACCAAAAATGAAAAACCCCACACCATTCTGAGGTCGGCAGAAATTAAAATAACCGAGATGGTACGGCATGGTGTACGTCGTCTGTCAGTTTTTCAGCACGATTTTGATGCCGCCGTAATCGAATATCATACTCATTCATACAAAAACCAAAACAAATCTTGAAATTTTGACGAAAGTGTGATATGATTCATAAAATGGTTCATTGTGTGCCTGTGGAAAGGTGGTTCCGCGCTATGGAAGCCGAAAATGAAAAATGGTCAAGTATAGACGAGTTGTCAAAGCATCTCCAAGTCCATAAGGACACGATACGTCTATGGATAAAGAAAGGTGACATCCCGGCCCATAAAATCGGCAAACTCTGGCGCTTCAAAATATCCGAGGTTGACGAATGGGTCAGAAGCGGTAAAAGCGCCGATGTGAACAGAAACGTCAAGTGAAACTTCGAAAAGGAAAGGCGAGGCTATGCAGGTTTTCGATAACGTAAATAAAACCGTAAGAGATGACCTTGCGGTGACCATAGAAAAAGGCAGCAGGCTGTCTATCGCCGCCTGCTTTTCCATCTACGCCTATCAGACGCTGAAAAAGCAGCTTGACGACATCAAGGAACTGCGTTTCATATCCACATCGCCTGCTTTCGTGACAGAAAAAGCACCCAAAGAAAAACGCGAATTTTACATCCCGCGCCTGAACCGTGAGCGCAGCCTTTATGGGTCTGAGTTTGAGGTCAAGTTGCGTAATGAGCTGTCTCAGAAGGCTGTCGCCCGCGAGTGCGCCGAGTGGATTCGTCGGAAAGTCCGTTTCATGTCCAATACCACCAGTGAGAACATGGGTGGTTTCCTCAATGTGGTCACGCCGCGCGAGCAGATTACATATATGCCGCTGAATGGCTTTACTACCGTGGACATCGGCTGTGAACGCGGCAATAATAGCTACAATATGATGACCCGCTTTGAAGCCCCGTCCAGCAGCGAGTTTATCAGGCTTTTTGATACGGTCTGGCGGGACGAAGGCAAGTTGCAGGATGTTACCGAACAGGTTATTGACAGTATTACCGCCGCCTACAATGAGAACCCTGCTGATTTTCTCTACTTTTTACGCTTTACAATATCTTTAACGAGTTTTTGGAGGACATATTACCCAATGAAGCCACGGGCTTTAAGGAGAGCAAAATCTGGAATATGCTCTATACGTTCCAAAAAGACGCCGTGCTTGCCATCATCAGCAAACTGGAGCAGTACAACGGCTGCATCCTTGCGGATAGTGTTGGCTTGGGTAAAACCTTTTCTGCGTTAGCTGTCATAAAATACTATGAAAACCGCAACCGCAACGTGCTTGTACTTTGCCCTAAGAAACTGACGGACAACTGGTGCACATTCCGCGAGAACTATAAAAATAATCCTGTTGCCGCCGACCGTCTGCACTACGATGTGCTGTTCCACACCGACCTTTCGCGTGAGCATGAATTTTCAGGCAATATCGACTTGGATAAATTGAATTGGGAGAATTATGACCTTGTGGTTATTGATGAGTCCCATAACTTCCGGAACGGCGGCGAGGTTTATGGCGAAGAAATGCGGGAGAACCGCTATTTGCGGCTTCTCAATCGCGTCATCCGTCCCGGTGTGAAAACCAAAGTGCTTAGAAGCAGTTTAATGTACAGGTGGATCTGAACACCCTGTTGAAAGAACTGCGGAATGAATTGGGGAGAATCACATATGCGGATTAAAAAAGTCGAACTCAAAAACTTCAAGCGCTTTACGCATTTAACTGTCGAGGACATCTCTCAAACGGCTAAATTGCTCATGCTAGTGGGTCCAAATGGTTCTGGAAAAACCTCATTTATGGAAGCGTTGAATCATTATTATAGCGCTGATTCCGGACGTCATCGCCGGCGATCCGTCGGATATGGAGTTTGCGCGTCAGAAGCTGCAAGCGAAAATTGATTTCTACACGACCGAGACCGACGTTTGCGCGGAACTTCGCGAGGGTTCCGGAACCCTCGCGTCATATGACGCGAGGCATGTTCCTCAAAGCGGCGTCTACTACGGCGAGCCCGCCGGAGCCGCCGTCGCCGGAACCGCAAAGAAGCCGAGCAGCACGCTGATCTACGTCGAGTTTGAGGACAATAACCTGCGTGAGCGCGTCGAGAACGACCGCGTCCGTTACATTGAGAAATACGGCGGCAAGCTCAGTGCCTACTCGGTCATTGAAATCGCGTGGAATTTCAAAAGAGAGGGCGCAGCGCTAAAGAGTGTGCCGGGACAGACGTCAATGATTACGGAGACGGCGAAATACCTGAGTTCGCTGAACGTACCGATACTGCTGCGCGTCGGCGCGGAGATGAACGTCTGGACGACTCCGGCTGATCCGAACGAATTCAAGGAGGCTTTCCGGTCGATTGCGAAGATCATGCGCGTGCACGCGCCGAACGTCGCGCTCGTGTGGTACGGCTAAATTTCCGGCGGACGCCGTGACTCTCCAGACGTACGTGAGCCATTACAACATGGCTGGCGTCGCGGTGCAGTATAGGCTCGACAGCGTCTGGAAGTCGCAAAGCGCGGAGGCGCCGTATCAAGGGCGCCGCGACGGTAAAATTTTTTATAGCCCGAATCTTCTATATTGTTAAAAGACTCAAAAAGCGGGGTTCGTTTAAACGAACCCCGCTCACTTTACATATTTCACTGATTGTTATTAAGCTTATCCTCCGCTCTGGCAAGAAGCCGGGCGGCAAAATCACGGCCGCCGATTCCGAAGGCAATCGCGGAAGCCAGCGCAATCGCCCCAATAACTATCAAAAATACGATATTGACTATAGCCATAGCGAAACCGAGCTGATTCAGAACGATAAATCCAGTTAGAATCAGAACCGCGGATTTGGCTAGCACGCCGGTTTTACCGCCGGTCGTGGATTCATCAATAAGGGATTTCAGCCATGAACCGAACAGATAACCAACAATAAGGATTGCGAACGCGAATATTAAGGAAGGCAGATAGGACACGATTACCTCTCCCACGTTCGACATGAACGCCAGGCTGAGTACGCTAAACGCCTGTACGGTAAACAGGATTATTATAATGAACCTGACTGCTTCCGTTATAATTTTAACTAACGAAAATTTATCGGCGCTATCTGTCTTTATAATCTTCTTAACCGCGTTATCGATACCTATGCCGGTTAATAATCCGGAAAGAACAGAGTAAACCAATTTGGCGATCATAATGCCCGAGCCAATCAAGATAATCGCCGCAAAAATATTAGGAATTATATCGAATATGGCGGTCAGCATGCCTACAGCCGGCTGAGAGATAGACGAAATCCGCAGCACGTCCAAGACTGAGATAACAATAGGGATAAAAATGAGCGCAAAGACGATATTACCGATTATGACAGAGAATTTAGCGCTGTCGGACACCGCGCGCACGCCCAGCTTTTCTTGAAGAACGTCGAAGTTAGCCTTCTTTAGAAGCGTGGTAACAATCTGTTTGATGATCCTCGCAACAAAATAACCCACAGCCAGAATTACGGCTGCCCCCAGTATTTGAGGTATGTACGACAGCAAGCTGGTCATCATGGAATTTATCGGGGATATAATGGTTTCGAGCCCCAAATGTCCAAGTATCCCGGGCACAAACAGGATAAAAATAAGGAGCGCCGTAAAGTTCGCCAAAAGTCTCAGAGAACCGCTGGAGGCCTCGCTTAGCCCGATCTTATCCAATTTTTCTTCAAATTTTAATCTGCCGCCCACTTTCAAGATGACGCCTCTTACCATCAGAGCCACCGCAATACCCAGTAAAATTAGTAAAATCGATTGAAGTACCGCTGGGATAGACTCAATGATAGGATTTAGGATTTGCGCAATCATTCGCGCCACTCTCCTTTCTAAAGCGGTCTACGACCGCGAATGGGGGCTGCCGCCCCCAAACCCCACCGGGAATCGGGAAATAAACGCCCGATTCCCTCACGCGGGAATACACCCGCGCCAATTCAAGGCGAAAGGGAGATCGTAAAGCCTCAGAACCGCGTACTTTTGGGAAACGGTTTTGAAAAACGCATCAATCCCCTCTCATCTTTATATTAACATACTATATATGCTGATTCAAGCAAAATTAATACAGTTTTGTCAAATATTTTAAAAAATTGTATATCTTTGAATTTGTATATCTTTGAATTTGACTAATACATTAAATTTTTTTAAACGGATATTTCCCGCGGAACGTCTCAAACAACGCCATAAACTCGGAATTATCCTTACTCTTGAGTTCGGCCATATACAAATGCCCTGTCATGGATTGCTTATTTGATTGAATTAGGCTCAAAGCCAGGTTTGAGCAATGATCCGATATGCGTTCAAAATTCACCATTATATCGGACCACACAAAACTCGTTTCAATCGCGCATTCCCCGTTCTGCAGCCGTTTTATATGCCTGGCTCGCGCGCTGTGAACCAACTCGTCCACTACCTGCTCCATAGGTTCGATTTGCCTGGCTGAATCAAGATCACGATTTGTGAAGGCGTGCAGCGTCATACCAATAACCTCGCGCAAAGCGGATTCCACGACGCTGAGATCATCCAGCGCCGACCGCGAAAAGGTGATATCCTTGTTATTCATTTCCTCAGCGCTTTCAAGCAAATTCAAGCCGTGATCCCCCATCCGCTCCAGATCGCTTATCGCGTGCAACAGTCGGGAAACCTCCCAACTATCCGCATCCGGCAATTCACGTGAGGAGAGTTTGACCAAGTAGGTGCCCAGCCTGTCCTCGTATGAGTCAAGCGTCTGCTCGTTATCGCGCAGCCGTTTCGCGATTTTTTCATCGAAGCTGTTGAACAGCGACAGCGAATACAGCACTGCGTCATGGGCAATCCCACACATTTTGATCGCCAAGTCGCGGCATTGGGCCAAGGCTAACCCTGGGGTATTCAGCAGCCGTTCGTCCAGAAAAGCGTATGTCTGCATCTCACTTTTATTTTCGCGTACCGTGAGCATCGACAGCTTTTCCAGATAATTCCCGAATGGGAATAAAACGGCGGTAACGGTTATATTGAACAGGCTGTGTACAACCGCTATGCCCAACGGTGTTATGTTGTCGGAAAGAAAGCTGAACCTGAAAATGGCGTTTAAGCCGTAAATGATAATTATATAGCAGATTGTACCGATAACATTAAAATATATATGTATAACAGCGACCCGTTTGGCGTTTTTATTGGCGCCGATTGTAGAGAGAAGGGCAGTAACACACGTCCCGATATTCTGCCCCATAATGATGGGAACCGCCGTGGCGTACTGAATGCCTATCGTCGCCGCGAAAGACTGCAGCAGCCCCACGGAAGCCGACGAACTCTGTATAATGCCCGTAAACACCGCTCCGGCCAGCACGCCTAAAAATGGATTCTTGAACGCCGTAAGGATATTGGCAAAACCCGTGTCGTTTTCCAGGCCGGCCACAGACTCGCTCATAACCGTCATGCCGAACATCAGCACCGAAAACCCCAGCAGAATGGCGCCGATATTCCGCCGTTTCTCAGCCTTAAAGGCCATTACCATAACGATACCGGCAACCGCCATAAGGGGCGCGACACTTTCAGGTTTAAGCAGTTTCAGGATAGTATTATCGGTTTGAATGCCAATAGAGGACAACAGCCAGGCTGTTATCGTCGTGCCGATATTCGTACCCATAATAACGCCGACAGTCTGATGAAGCCGCATGATCCCTGAGTTAACTAACCCCACCAGCATGACCGTAACCGCGGAAGACGACTGTATAGCGCACGTTATGCCCAGTCCCAGAGCTAAGCCTTTGAGTCTGCTGGACGTGGCTCTTTTCAATATATGCTCCAGTCTGCCGCCCGCCATTTTTTCCAGGCTGGCCGACATGATAATCATGCCGTACAGGAATAAGGCAATACCGCCAAAGAGCTTGATAAACTCTAAAATACCCATAAACTCATCCCCTCGGATAACATCAAACCATTGGAATCAAACAGCTGAAAATGATCTTACCCACCGTGGCGCCGCCGTCTTGCCGGCCTACAGACGCTTCCGTGTAGTACGCGGCTCTGCCGTGCACCGCTTTCATGCCCTTGGTATGTTCGCAGCCGGCCGACGCGGCCTCCGAGGCAAGCCGCAGCGCGTCCGCGCCATTCAGCCCTTCCCGGGCCGCCGATGCTAACGCGCGCTGCGCCGGTATCAGCGAATCAAGGATCGTCTTTTCCCCCGGTTTCGCGCCGGATCGTTTCATTATGGCGTCCAAGCCGGTCGCCAACGCTTCGGCGGCTTCGGGCGGCTCTACTTCCGTTTTCCCGCGCAGCGCCTTGCCGCAGGCCAGAAGGCCCGTTGAAATTATTGTGCCCAGTGTGGAAGGGGATGCTTCATTCAGCGTCGCGGCGGCGCTTGCCAGTAACCGCCCCACATCGGGGCTGTCGTTTCTGCCGGCCGCCTCCGAAACCGCTGAAAAACCCCGCTTCATACTGACTCCCAAATCACCGTCCCCCGCCTCGGAATCCAGCCGTGTCAGCAGATCGTAATTAAGATCCATCGCTTCCGCTATTGCCTTGAACCCTCGTTTTATATCGCCGGCGTTCATGACGGATATTCCCCCGTCTTATGATAAAATGACGTTTCAGCGGGATATTCATACAAATTGTACAGTTCTTCGTCATTCAGCTTAAACACAGACAGCGATAAGCCGGCCATTTCCATGGACGTGGCGAACTCGCCGATCTCCGGCCGTACCAGCTTCACACCCCTCTGAGCCAGCAGCTTCGCGAGTTTTCGGAACACAATATACAGTTCTTCCCTCGGAGTGGCGCCCAGACCGTTAACCAATAAGGCGGCGCGATCGCCGACGCCCAACGGCAGTTCGACGGATATCTTGCCGATCAGCAATTCCGCCAGTTCGTCGGCGCCCATCATCTTGCGGGTTTCAATACCCGGTTCACCGTGTATGCCCATGCCTATCTCAATTTCATCTTCATTGATTGTAAACGTGGGGCTGCCGACCTGCGGCAGAACACACGGGGTTGTCGCCACTCCGATGCTGCGGATATTCTCCAGCGCTCTGCGCGTGACCTCACACACGCCCTTCAGATCCATCATTTTATCCGCCGCCGCGCCCGCAATCTTATACGCGAAGAACAGCCCGGCCACACCGCGTCTGTTCTCCTCCGATTCGGGCGGGGCGGAAGCCAGGTCGTCCTTAACCCGAATCTGCTCGCATATAATATCGTCCATGTCCGCCATCTCACAGGCCATGTCAAAATTCATACGGTCGCCGCCGTAATTGCCATACAGGCACAAAACCCCCGCGCCCTGATCCACAGCCTTTATGCCGTTATACATAACCTGGGCGGAAGGGGAAGCGAATACGTTGCCCACCGCGCACGCGTCAAGCATGCCCTGGCCCACGTAACCCAAAAAAGTGGGTAAATGGCCGCTGCCCCCTCCGGTTATAATACCTGTTTTTCCGGGTTTAACGCTGTCAGCCCGAATTATTACACGCGGGGTATCCGGTAAGGCTTTGAGCTTGTCCGGATGCGCCAGCAGAATGCCCTCAAGCGTTTCATCCACAAAGGCCTCCGGGTTGTTTAAAAATTTTTTCATAAATTTATCTCCTTAAAATATGTTTATTTTATGCGCCGGTTATCGGTTTACAACGTTTTGAGGCCTGCCGTTTAAAAAACCTCGCAGGTTTTCCGCGGCAATGTTCATCAAACGTTGTCTGCTCTCTTTGGGCGCCCAGGAAATATGCGGCGTGATAAAACAATTTTTCGCTTTTAGCAGTGGGTTGTCCGCTTTTATAGGCTCGGAAGATACCACATCCAGCCCGGCGGCGTATACTTTGCCGCTGGCCAGGGCATCCGCCAAATCCCGCTCCACAATCAGCGGCCCGCGCGCATTGTTGATTATGATAACACCGTCTTTCATTATCGCGATACTGCCTTTATTGATAATGCCCTGGGTGGATTGAAGCAGCGGACAGTGCAGGCTGATTACATCCGATTGCCTCAGCAGCTCGTCCAGAGAAACATAATCCCCGACGGCCCTGCCGGAATCGTTTGGGGATTCGTCGTAAGCGACAACGTTCATGCCCAAAGCCTGCGCGATCCTGCCAACGGTCTGGCCGATACGGCCAAAGCCTATTATGCCCATGGTCTTTCCCGCGAGTTCGATAAGGGGGTAATCCCAGAAACAGAAATCCGGGCAGTTCTCCCAGCGCCCCTGAGCGACGGCCTGACTGTGATGGCCGATATGGTGGCAGATCTCCAGCAGCAGCGCGATGGCGAACTGGCCCACGGCGTCCGAGCCGTAGGCGGGGATGTTTGTAACCGCGACGCCACTGGCCTTAGCCGCTTCTATATCCACAACATTATAACCCGTGGCTAAAACGCCGACATATTTTACCGCGGGGCAGGCGTCCAAAACAGCCTTAGAGACGGGCGTTTTATTGGTAAGTACGATTTCCGCGCCGCCTACGCGTGAAATGACTTCATTCGCGTCTGCAGCAGATGTTCGGTCATAAACCGTAAGATCCCCCAAGGCCTTGAAAGAACCCCAGGAGAGATCGCCCGGGTTTTCGGTATACCCATCCAATACAACAATTTTCATCCGTTAATCCTCCAACATAGCCCATGCGCGGTTGAGTACCCGTTTAGCGTTCGCCACCACCAGATCGGGTTCCTCATCCAGCCAGGGTTTAACCTCAAAACTCAGTACGTAAGGATTCTGGGCATTGAAAAAGCCTTCATTTTTCAGTACTCTCAAGAATTCCAGCACCTGAGCGGTATCATTGGAACCGCCAGGGAAACCGAAGCGCTGATGCTCATCCCCGTAGCCCTCGGATCGGGAATCCCGGCAAACGGCGTTGCCGATATGGAAATGGGTAAGGTAGGGCCGCAGGGCGCGCACCACGAATTCCGGCGTTTCATACGTCATAGGAATATGGCTGAGATCGATCAATAAACCGAAATTCTGGTGAGTAGTCCGCATATCCGCCGCGAATTGCGCCGCGTAGGGAGCGGGGCCGATAATGGACGCCTTGGCAATGTCGTAATCGAACACCTCCAATTCTACGTTCATATGTTTTGTTTTGGCGTAATCACATAAGTTGCGGGTAGTTTTCAGCAGCTGCGCGTAAGCTTGCGCTTTCGTTTCCGGCCGCCATTTACCGGACAGAAAAGCAATGCCCTTCGCGCCCAGCGACTCAGCCTCGTCAACAGCTTCCATCAGAGTGGCTTCCGCCTTCCGGCGTTCGGCCTCATCTATATGGTTCGCGTTCAAACCGGCGGTAAGCAACCGAGGCTGTGCTCCGTAGCATACAGTTAAATGCGAAATTTTCAATATTTTCGCCGTTTGGGCGCGTTTTTCAGGATCCTTGATCCAGTTGACTTCAATGGCGTCAAAGTAGTCGTCGCGGGCGACTTTTTTAATAACCTCCAGTATGTAGGGATCCTCACCCCGCATATTGGCCGGGTAGGCCATAAAACTGATAAGCCCTACCCTAAAATATTTGTGGATTGAATCTTTCATTTTCAGCTGACAGTCCTTTCATTTTTTCGTACCGCCGCTTTTCGCGGCCGTCGTCTGACTAATCATCACACGGTACGCTTTTATTGTAACATCTTTCCCGTCAAGGATCAATTTACCTGACATAGCTTCATGACTCGTTCGCCCTCGCCCGGATTAAAAATGAAAGGCGCGATTAACCGCGCCTTGGATTTGTTTTAAATGTCTTAGTTTTTATCCGTCCCACTTCCTATATGCCGCTGTTTTTCAGCTTTTCATACAGATCAATGTACTTCTCAGCAGACCTGTCCCAGGAAAAGTCGCAGGACATGACGTTTCGTATAATCTTTTCCCAACTGTTTTTATCTTGGTACAGACGCAGCGCTTCCTTGATCGCCCACATCATACCGCTGGCCACGTAATCGTCAAACATAAAGCCTGTGCCGATCCCCGTCCGCTCGTTAAAATGGGATACCGTATCGACCAGCCCGCCCGTTCTGCGAACAATAGGCACCGTTCCATATCGCATAGCGAATATCTGGCCAAGGCCGCACGGTTCAAACAGCGACGGCATAAGGAACATATCGGCGGAGGCATATATCCGTTTAGCCAATTTGTTGTCAAATAATATGTTAGCGCTCAGTTTATCCGGATTGTGCCATGCGTTATGCTTGAACAAATGCTCATACCGCCCGTCGCCGGTTCCCAGCACTACCATCTGAATGTCCAGGGCCATTAACTCGCTCATGGCCACAGCCACAAGATCCAGCCCTTTTTGATCTACAAGACGCGAAATAATCGCGATCATGGGTACGTCGATCTGGGGCAGGCGCAGAAAATCCTGCAGCTGCCGTTTATTCTCCTTTTTCTTGGCTAATGTATCCGCTGTAAAATTTACAAAAATATTCGGATCGGTCGCGGGATCGTTTTTCTGATAGCCCACGTCTATACCGTTGAGAATACCGAACAATCTGTCGGTACGCTCGCGCAGAATGCCGTCCATACCGTAACCGTACTGCCCGGTTTTTATTTCATTAGCGTAAGTTTCGCTGACTGTGCTGATCGCGTCCGAATAGGTGAGTCCGGCTTTCATGTAGCTGACTTTATCATAAAATTCCAGTTTGCCGCTGGTGAAGTAGCCGTCGTTCAGATCCACGGCCCAGAGTATTTCACGCCCAAAAACGCCCTGATATTGCATGTTATGAACAGTGAACAGGGTCTTCATATTTTGGAAAAACAAAAAACCGCCGTATATATCGCGCAGATAAACCGGCCCGAGCCCGGTCTGCCAATCATTGAAGTGTATAACATCGGGCCGGAAGTCGATTCTGATGAGAAACTCTACGGCGGCTTTTGAAAAAAACGCGAACCGCTCGTAATCGTCGCTGTATCCGTAAAAGCCGTCCCTGCCGAAATAATAGTCGTTTTGAATCATATACATGGGCGCGTCGCTGTCGAAGGAATATATAGACGCGCTTTGCCGCCTCCAGGAGAGATTCACTGTGAAACTGTCCAGATACTGAATATTAGGCATAAGATCCTCGCGTATAGTTTTATAGCGCGGAAACACCACGCGCACATCCACGCCGCGAGTACGCAGCGCCTTTGGCAGTGAACCGGCCACGTCCCCTAAGCCGCCGCTTTTGGCGTATGGGGAAACTTCTGTTGAGACAAATAGTATTTTAAGCTTTTCAGACATTTCAGCCTCCAAAGGGATTACTGTCATAATTTTGGATAATATTATAATATTATGCTGTATTATTGTAAAGCTATTATGAAGCTTGAAACTTTATCAGAGCGGCGATATAATGGAAATAGCGGGAATCGCGAGAGCGAAAGGGGTAAAACGTATTGTGAAAACGCTTAAAAAGCGCCTGGAGACAGATCCGGCGTTTAAATGGAATGTCAATGATTTGGTATCCGGCGACGACGAATGGCAGTCGCGCCTGGCGGCGGTAACGCGGGATATTGGAGGCATAGCCGGGCATAAGGCCGTGTTCACGCAGTCGGCCGGGCAAATGCTGGCATGTCTGCGCCAGCGGGAGGAAATATCGCGTAAAGCCGATACATTGTATGTCTACGCGGTTATGAGGATGCACGAAGACAATGCGGACACGAAATACCAAGGCATGGCGGATCAGGCTGAAAACATGGTTGTAAAGCTTATGTCGGCCATTTCATTTATTGAGCCGTCGATATTATCTTTAGATGAAGACGTATTGTACGGCTATCTGCGCGAGGAACCTGACTTGGCTGTTTATACGCATTATATCGAAGATCTGCTGCGGCAGAAGGATCACGTGCTAAGCCCTGAAATGGAGGAACTGCTGGCAAACGCGCGTGAAATAGGTGCGGCGCCGGATAATATCTTTACCATGCTCACGGACGCGGACATGAAGTACGGCATGGTACACGACGAAAACGGGGAAGAAATAGAACTGACGCACGGGCGTTACGTTGGCTTGCTGGAGTCTCACAGCCGGGAGGTTCGCCGCGAGGCCTTTGAAACGCTGTACGCCGCTTATGCCGCTCATAAGAACACGCTGGCCGCGTCTTACAGCGCCAGTGTTAAGAAAGACGTATTTTTCGGCAAGGCCCGCAAATACGCCGGCGCTATGGAGGCATCCCTGTCGCGCGATAATATTCCGCGGAATGTGTATACCCATCTGATACAGGCGGTCAACGAAAACCTGCCGAGTATGCACAGGTATATTCGGCTGCGCAAAAAAGCGTTGAACCTGCCGGAACTGCATATGTACGACATCTATACGCCCATTGTGCCGGATGTAGACACCGCGTGCCCATACGATGAGGCTAAGGACACTGTACTTAAGGCATTATCCGTAATGGGCGCCGACTATACGGAAGTAATCAAGCGCGCCTATACGGACGGCTGGATAGATGTGTATGAGAACGGGGGCAAGCACAGCGGCGCGTATTCTTGGGGCGCTTACGGCTGCCATCCCTATATACTGCTGAATTATAACAATAAACTGGACGACATGTTCACAGTGGCTCATGAAATAGGGCACGCGATGCACAGTTATTATACATGGAACGCCCAGCCCTATCTCTACAGCGACTATTCCATATTTTTGGCCGAAGTGGCCTCAACGGTTAACGAAGCGCTTTTAACGTCTTATCTGCGCGAAACCGTTACTGATAAGACCATGCTTAAGTACCTGCTGAACCATTTTCTGGAACAGTTCCGCACTACTGTGTTCCGTCAGACCATGTTCGCCGAGTTCGAGATGGCGACGCATCAAATGGCCGAAGAGGGGAAGCCGCTGACGGTTGACTCGCTCAGCGGGCTGTATCGCGGCCTGAATATGAAATACTACGGGGAGGATATGGTTTCTGATCCCCAGATAGATTTGGAATGGTCGCGCATACCGCATTTTTATAACGCGTTCTATGTATTCCAATACGCTACGGGCTTCTCAGCGGCGGCGGCGTTCTCGAAGCGTATTCTGGAGCGCGGCGAACCCGCTGTCAAGGCGTATAAGGAATTTTTAAAGAGCGGATCCAGCGATTATCCCATCAACGTACTGCGCAAAGCGGGTGTGGATATGGAAAAACCCGCGCCGGTACGCGAGGCAATGCGGATGTTTTCGGAACTGGTATCGGAAATGGAAACACTGATATAAGGGGATTTTTATGCGTAACGATTGTATTTTCTGTAAAATCATTAAAGGGGACGTCCCTTCATACAAGGTATATGAGGATGAAGACCTGCTGGTCATTTTGGATCGGTTCCCCCGGAATACCGGCGAATGCCTGGTTATAACCAAGCGGCATTTTGATAATTTGTTTGAGTTGGATCCGGCGCTGGACGAGAAAATATTCGAAATATCGCGCCGCGCCGCCGCAAAGCTGAAAGAGGCGTATCCTATTGACGGATTGAACCTGCTGCAGAACAACGGCGAGGCGGCGGGGCAGCGGATTAATCATTTTCACCTGCATGTGATACCCAGGTATAATCCGGACAGCGTTGTGATAAAGGGGAAAACGCTGAACCCTTCGGAAGAGGAGTTTGAGGAAACGGCGGATAAATTGAGGCTGTAACAAAACCGCTCCGCAGAGGATTCTGCTGGAGCGGTTGTTAAGAAGAAACACCGTGTGGTTCTGTGTTTTTAATTTGCTTAACATTCAAAGCGTAATAACCTGGGTTAGGCTTTCATTTTCACTTTGCGCGGTAAGCGTTGCCCTGCCTTTTGCCAGCAGATACACAATCGCCCGCCCGTGATTAACCCTCCGATACGGGACAGCATACTCCTGGCAATCGCTCATGTCGCCATTCTCAATGCCTGCAATAATTCCATCTTCCACAGAATAATTCAGCATTGCCGCGCAATTTAAACATACATGCCCGTCCGCGTCAGTAACCCTTACTTCAATTTGATGAAGATAATAATCTCCAACTTTTTGTGCCGCACCGTATTTTGAGAGTAATATTTCGCGCGCGTTTCCATATCGTTCAGGCAGCGGCGGTTTTTCACCTGTCCACATTTCGCGACGCTTATAGTATTCGGGTTTCTCAAACCCCGCAGTATCCAATAACCCACACTGCGCGCCGCGAATCGGCCAGCCTTTTGCCTCTCCCAAAAAATCCACGCCGGTCCACAAGAATTGCCCCGCTATATATGGCGCGTCCCTTACTATCTCCCACTGCTCCGCTTTGTGCCCATTCTCGTTGGCAATAAACGGCAGATTTGGGAAACGCTTATGGTCGGACTCGAATAGGTGATTTTTGTAGTTATAACTCATCACGTCAAAAGGCTCGAAAAATCCAATGCGGGAGGATAATTCGGGGAACGCCGCCGCAGTGGTAACAGGGCGCGTTTTGTCGTAACGGCGAACTATTGCCGCGAGCTCTCGCGCGACAGTGGTTATTCGCTCCATATTGGGCTTGTTTTCGTTATAAACCCGTTCCCGCGCGGGTTTGCCGCTGTCGTTGTTACCCGTCATTTCTTTGAAAAGGGGATGGACGTAAGGATCATTGGGATAGTCTATCTCATTGCCGATACTCCACAAAAAAACGCACGGGTGATTTCTGCCTCGAATAACCATATCGGCCAAATCCCGTTCGTGCCACTGGGGAAAGTCTTCAGCATACCCCTGTCGCGCCGGGGGGTAGACATTGTGGCCGCGGATCCATTTGTTTTTACACCCCTCCCATTCATCAAAGGCTTCATCCATAACAAGAAACCCCAATTCGTCGCACAGCTCATAAAGTTCTGGCATCGCTGGGTTATGCGCCGTGCGGATTGCGTTGCAGCCGCACTTTTTCAATTTTTCCAATCGCCTGCGCCACACGTCCGGCCATACCGCCGCGCCAAGGCATCCCGCGTCGTGGTGGACACACACGCCCTTGATTTTCATATCCTCCCCGTTAAGCGAAAAGCCTGTGTCGGGGTCAAATTTAAAAGTGCGCAAGCCTACTTGTACAGGTCGGCAAAGTGTCGCTCCGGCGCTTTTAAAAGACAGTTCATATAGGCACGGCGCTTGGGGGCGCCAAAGCCTGGGTTTCTCTATTCGAGCCGATATATCTACGTCGGCGGCGGATGTCCAGCTATTTTCGTCAAGGGTGATTGTAACGGGGGCTGACAATTCCCCCACCACACGCGCCTTTATAGTTATATTCTCGCCGTCGAAGGTAAAGATCACGCTTTCACTCGGTATGTACGCGCCTTTATTGGCCGTAACCGTCACCTTCCTGTAAATCCCCGAACCCGTGAACCATCGCGAGTCCGCTGTGTCCGTATGGGTAACCTTCACAGCGACGGTATTCTCCGGTTTTAGATATTGTGATACGTCGTATTTAAAGCCTATGTACCCGTTCGGGCGCTTGCCCAGGTAGTTGCCGTTAAACCATACTTGAGCGTTTTTATATACACCGTCAAACTCAATGAATACGGTTTCATAATTATCATCCAGTCTGAATTTGGTTCTGTACCAACCTATGCCGCCGGGCAGATACCCCGTTCCGCTGGAATGTTCGCGGGAGAAGGGATACGACACCGACCAATCGTGCGGAACTACCACATCAAGCCACTTTTCGTCGTTATAGTCGCCATAGAACGCGTCAAATACGTCCTCACGGATAAACTTCCAATCTTGTAGTAAAAGCGTCCCCACTATCTTGTCCCCTTTGCCTTATTGACTTATTATGCGCTATAATTTATTATACATATAATTCATTATCCATTCATTATAGTCAGAAGGACAATTTACTGTCAAGCATTTTTTGAAATCTATTTCAAATCTATTAGAGGTGACTGGGTTTGACCATATATGACATTGCCCGTGAAGCGAAGGTTTCTCCCTCGACGGTTTCCCGCGTCATTTCCGGAAATGCAAAGGTAAAGCCAGAAAAAGAAGAGCTTATACGCTCCATAATGGCGCGCAATAATTTTCGTCCCAACGCCATCGCTCAAAGTTTAATCGGCGGGCAGTCGAAGACTATAGGGCTTCTTGTGGCTGACATCCGCAATCCGTTTTACGCCGCTTTATCGCTGGAATGTGAAATCGCCGCCAAGCGCGCGAACTATCGGGTTATGCTCTGCAACGCGTTCAATGACGATTCCATTGAGGACGACTCGCTTGATATGTTTGCCGAACACCGCGCCGACGCGATTATTCAGATCGGCTGCCGCGTTGACGATCTTGTGGGGGATCCGGCTTACGCGGCGCATATTAACAGCCTGGCCATTCCCTTTGTTAGCACGGGTAAACTTGACGGCTGTAATATGTATACCTACGGGATTGACAACGCGGCTTGCATAGACATTGCCTTTGAGCATCTGCGCGAGCTTGGGCACAAACGTATCGCCCTCTCTGGCGGACGGCTCAGTGTGCGCTCTACATATGAGAAATGGACGCGCTATATCTATCTGCATGGCAAATACGGTATTCCCATCAATACCAATTATGTTCAAGAGAGCCATTACGATTTCAACGGCGGCGTCGAATGTATGAACCGCTTACTGGCCCTGCCCGAACGCCCTACAGCGGTTATCGCTATAAGCGATCATTGCGCCGTCGGCGTGCTGTCGGCCGCGCATAAAGTGGGTTTGTCCGTGCCCGGCGATATCTCGTTAATTAGCCATGACAATACATTTTTAACAGAGATAACGGCTCCGCGCCTGACCGGTATAGACTACGACTATAAAAAGCTCGGGGGAGGGCTTGTGAGTACGGCGATTGCTCTTATAAATAAGAAAGAACCCCCGCGCGAGGCGTTCATTACCCCAACGCTCAACGTCAAGGATTCTTGCGCAAAGATTTACGAAACCGATGTCTAACTAAAATGTTTTGTATTATTTACACAATACTCAAGTATGCTATATATAAATATATACAGTAATTAATAATTTTTCAGTTTTTGTATTGACATTACCGTCTTCTTTAATTATAATAACTGCGGGGATGGATATTTTTTACTACGTTATGAAATCGATTGCAGTAAAAGAAGGGGGAAGCAGGCGTGAAAAAATTGGCTCGCCTTGGCAAAGATTTTTGGAACTATAGAGCCTTGCTCTTAATGTGCGTTCCGGCGATTTTGTTTTTCTTTGCGTTTTCTTACGCGCCAATGCCCGGGGTATATGTGGCGGCCACAAAATTCAACTATGCCGATGGCATATTCGGCTCGGAGTTCGTAGGGTTTGACAATTTCAGGTTTCTGTTTCAGTCTGGGCAGCTTACCCTGCTTCTCCGCAACACGGTGCTGTACAACATCGTATTTATTGTACTAGGCAATATTATCCAAATGTCAGTGGCTATTTTGCTGAACGAGGTACGGCTGGCCAAGTTTCGCAAGGTTAGCCAATCAATTATGTTTTTGCCATATTTCATCTCCGATGTGCTTGTCGCGCTGATTGTCTACAACCTCCTTAACTACGATTTTGGCTTTATCTCAAACATCGTAGGATCCGGTATGCCCAAGGTTTACTCCCTGCCGGGCGCGTGGCCGCTGATTATCACACTGGTGTTTATATGGAAAAGCACCGGCTATGGCTCTATCGTTTACTTCGCATCCATTATGGGTATCGGCTCAGAGATTATGGAGGCGGCAAAGGTTGACGGGGCAAACGGTTTGCAGCGTATTAGGTACATAACGCTCCCTTGCTTAAAGCCCACCTTTATTATTCTGCTGCTGTTCGCGCTTGGCGGGATTGTACGCGGCAATTTTGGGATGTTCTACAATCTTGTCGGGCTTAACTCCATGCTGTTTAATACTACTGACATTATAGAGACATATGTTTATCGTTCTATGATGAACAACTTCAACTTCGCGCAGTCTAGCGCGGTAGGGTTGTTCCAATCGGCTGTGGGCTTTGCGATAGTCTTGACGGTCAACCAGATCATCAAAAAGGTTGAACCCGACTACGCGCTTTTTTAGGGGGCGGATAAAATGACGAATATAAAACGCAGCCGCATTAGAGTTGAGTCCATCGATATGGCAATCCGCAGTTTTACTTATGTCGCTATGACCGCCGCGTCGTTATTCTGCGTACTTCCATTTCTTCTCATACTCGGCTCGTCTTTCACAACGGACGAGGCTATACGCCGCACGGGTTTCGCGCTTATTCCAAAGGTATTCTCAACACAGGCTTATGCAATCATACTCAAGTCGCCTGATATGCTTATAGGCGCGTATGCGGTAACAATACTGACGACTGCGGCAGGCACGGCTGCAGGGTTGTTTATAATCGCTATGACAGGGTACGCGCTCGCCCGCAAAGACTTTCCATTCCGAAACGCGATTTCGTTTTATATCTACTTTACGTCGTTGTTTTCTGCGGGGCTTGTGCCGTTCTACCTGCTAATGGTGCAGACATATAAACTCCGCGACAGTTATTTGGCGGTTTTGCTCCCGTTAATGATTTCGCCGTGGCTGATAATTTTGATGAAAAACTTCGCAAGGGCTACGCCATTTGAAATAACAGAAAGCGGTAAGGTGGACGGCGCTACAGACTTTCAAATATTCGTGCGTTTAATCTTGCCCATGTTAACGCCCGCGCTGGCCACCGTCGGTCTCTTTCTCGCCATAAGTTACTGGAATGAGTGGTACTACTCGTCGTTGTTTCTCGGCTCGAGCGTGAAGTATAAGCCGTTACAGTTTCAGCTTTACCAGGTTATCAATAAAATCGAGGCTCTGCGCAACTCCTATGCCGGCTCTGTGGTGCGTGTGGCGGATTTACCGGGCGAGACGCTGAAAATGGCGACTGCGGTTATAGCGACAGGCCCGATAATTCTCGCGTATCCGTTCGTTCAAAAATATTTCGTCGCGGGAATAACTGTCGGCGCTGTAAAAGGTTGACTCAACGCATAAGCGTAAAAATAAAAGGAGGATTTTCAGATGAAACGAATTTTAGCGGTATTACTGGTGTGCGCGCTTGACATGTCATTGGCGGCTTGCGCGTCAGCGAGCAGCAACGCGTCCACTGGCGTCGACGCGTCCCCCACGTACAACAGCGATAGCGGAACGTCAACAGGCGGCGACGCCTCCGCCGGCGACAGCAGCGCATCACTCCCGCCGGTCGTCATTACCTATATGGTGACGGGAGACGTGCCGACAAACAAGACGACGACCGATGTTCTCCCCGCCATCAACAAGATTCTTGGTGAGAAACTCAATGCTGAGCTGCAGGTAAAGTGGATAGAGTGGACGGATTACCTTTCGCACTATAACCTTGAGCTTGCCTCGCAGGACGGCAACATTGACCTTGTGGGCACAGCCACCGATTGGCTCGACGCGTGGCCGAATGTGCAAAAATCGGCGTTTATGGTTCTTACGGAGGAATTGCTGCAAACCTGCGCGCCGCAAACCTGGGCGCAAGTCCCCGCCGACAATTGGGAACTATGCAAATATGATGGAGAAATTTATCTCATTCCCGAAGATAACTACGCTCAATGGACAAACCACGGCTTTATGATTCGCGGCGACTGGGCTAAAGAAGCCGGACTTGCCGACGGCGTTCACTCATGGGCAGAACTGGGAACGTATTTCCAATATATCAAGGATACCTATCCTGACGTTATCCCATGGGACGCGAAACCCGACGCCAGCATTGTGACACAACTGTCAAGCGGTTGGCTAACCTCACACACAGCGGGGATCAACATTGAGGGCCTGCGCTCCGAGCTATTTTTTGGCGAAAGCAAAGATAAC
>JAITDJ010000104.1 GCA_031282635.1 Clostridiales bacterium | reverse complement strand
TTTTGCTCACGCATGGTCAAGCATCACTTACCCACTTAACGGTGAATTTGAAATATTCACTACAAAAATGGGTATACCAGACGCCGCGCCCAATGGCGGCGACGTTATCTTCAAACTGATAGCCGATGGAGAAGAGATTTATGACAGCGGCTCAGTGACAAAAGGGCAGATAGAAAGCGTCACAATTGACGTTCGTGGTGTGAATGAATTAATTCTTGAAGTAGATACCAATGGCAGTCAGGATTGCGATCACGCGTGTTGGCTTGATCCACGCCTTTACACAGCAACATATTCTAATGTATGCGAGCTTTCCTGGATCAACGAGGAGCATAGCTGGTCGCCTCCAATGGCTTCATCTGAAACTTATAAAGGTGTCGTCTACAGTAAGTCAATTTACGCACATGCGCATTCGAAGATCACTTATAACCTTAATAAACAATACGAGAGGTTTACGAGCTGCATAGGGTTGCGTGATGGCGCTGTTAAAGGCGATGTCATATATTATGTATTCGCGGATGGGGTAAAAATCTATGAAAGCGGCTTGCTCAGGAATGGGGACTTAAGTAAAGTCGATATCAGTGTCCGAGGGGCTAACCAATTGGTTCTAGAGGTGGGTATTAATGCAGACCAGGACAGCGACTGATCCTGCTGGCTTAATCCTAAGCTGTATAAAAAAAGCTCGAACACAGAATTATTAAATAATTTATTTGTTACGCCATTGACTTATGTCAGCGACATGACATCATTGACGCAGCAATCCTCGTATCTACCCGCCAAAATAGATAAATCTATAGATAATCACCCGATTACAGTTAATGGCAAGGTTTATCCAAAGGGTTTTGGCGCTCATGCGAGATCCGAGATAACAGTTCCGTTGGAGGGGAAATACGCCAGATTTACGAGTGTCATCGGCATCGACGATGAGGTACTGCCTGGAGGAGCTTTAATAGCAAATGTTATCTTCAAAGTGCTGCTCAATAACGTGGAAGCGTACAATAGTGGTTCTATGAGACCGGGTGCGTCAAAGTCAATTAATATAAACGTTGCGGGCCAACAAAGCATGAAATTAGTTGTAGAGCCTAACGGAATTAATGGTAATGTCGATTATGCCCATGCAGACTGGGCGAATGCAATGCTTGAAGACGCGAAACCAAACCTGAACGTATTTCAAATTCCATCGTTGTCTCAAACTGCCACATATCGGGATTTCGTGGCAAACCTTTCCATTGACAATAATCCGATTACTATCGGGAATCGGGTTTTTGAATACGGAGCAGGCGCTCATATTGACTCTGTGATTACAGTTCCAATAAAAGGCAAGTTCTCAAGTTTAAAGAGCATCATCGGAATTGACGATGAAATATTGCCAGGCGGAGCTTCGATAGCCAATGCTATTTTCAAAGTGAAGCTTGATGGCGCAGAGGTTTATAGCAGTGGCGCAATGACCCTTGGTATGGTAAAAGCCATAAGCCTGAGTGTCGCGAATAAGCAGACGATGGAACTCATTGCTGTCAGAAATAATAATGGTGACTATGACCACACTGACTGGGCAAATGCTGTTTTAGTAAGATCGCAGTGAAATAACCAAAGTGGGCTACGCCCACAACCCAAATAAAACCGTAGCTGCTCAGGCAATTTCAAAAAATAATGCATTGTCCCCAATTATATTGTAGAATAATGGCAACCAAGACATTAACCCAATATAATGAGGGAGGCAATGCGTTGATACATTATTCCATAAATATCATGAATATTGCCACAAAAATGTTCAAGCCCCTCTGCGGTCAAGACGTCGCCGCCGAGGGGCTTTTCACATAAATAACGCCAATTCAGAAAGGAGCAAACCCAATGAACGAAAACACAAACCGGACTGCGCCGAAAACCTTTGACATCATTTTTAATATGCTTTTACGCAGCGCTGCGTGATCCGCCCGGTTTTTCATTCCGCTTGAAGAACCGCGTCAGATCGTTAACGTCTATTACACCGCACAGCACGACAATACTGCAGAATAAGAAAGCCAGGGAAGCGACAGACAGCGACAGACCGAACTTCTGGCCTAATAAAGGGGTAATGTATGCTTTGTTAAGCCATTTCACGCTCAATCCCGAAGCGGCCGCAGCCAGTATGGGCTTTCCAATCGAGTTGATAAAGTCTAGATCTATTTGTACGCTTTCGCGGATTTTATGTATTTCAAGAACGCAGGCAGCGGCCAGGCTTACAAACAAGCCCAGCATAAATGCGCCTATACCACGCTGCGGAACCAGAAAATATATAAACATAATATTGATTGCCGAAGTCAGCAAGCTGACTTTGAAGATAAATACCTGTTTGCCCAACCCGTTCAGTATACCTGAAAAAATAATCTGCAGATATAAAAACGGGCACATAGGGCCCAGCACAAACAGCATACCGCCAATAGGCTGATGGTAGATTACCCTGCCCAGTTCATCCGGGAAAGCTAAAAACAGGCTGGCTGCGCCTAAACCGGTAACGCAGGCGAGCAGCACGGATTTGGATATGATCCGCCTTACGTTTGATATACGTTTTAGCGCCACCGCTTCTGAAACAGCGGGTACCAGCGTAATAGACAACGAGGTTAACAGCGCTGTCGGAAAATAAATCAGCGGCATTGCCATGCCGGACATCTGTCCGAATACGGACATAGCTTCGCTGGTATTCATGCCGTACACTTGAAGGCGCTGCGGTATGAGTATGTTTTCCAGCGTTGACAGCAGGGAACCGCTGACTCTGTTGGCGGTCAAAGGCAGCGCCATGCCGAGTATCAGGGAGATCGAGGCTGAGGGCGTCAGCGACGGTCGTTTTGTCAGTCTGTTTATAGACTTGAACCGCCGGTATGACAGAAAAATGTACAGAAACGAAATTATCTCTTCACATACCACGCCTATAACCGCGACGGCGCACGCGTATTCCAAACCGCGCGGTATGAAATATCCGGCCAGAATATAAATAGTTATCATACGCACGCATTGTTCCAATACCTGATTAACCGCAGGCGCGAGGGTTTCCTGCAGTCCAAGGAAATACCCGCGCACGCATGTGCCGGCGGCCATAAATGGAAAGGCGATGGAAAGAATACGCAATGACATGGCGGTTCGCATGTCTTTAAAAAGATATCCCGCGATATAATCGGCTGAAAAATATAGCGTTAGACTTAAAAAGACGCCCAAGAAAGAAGTGATTACCACAGATTGCTTCAGGATACGCCCCATATTGCCGTATTCGCCTTTGGCGCGTTCTTCGGCGATCAATTTGGATATGGTGGTGTTAAACCCCGAGCAGGATATGCTCCACGCCAGCATATAAAGCGGCATAATGAGCTGGTACAGACCCATCCCTTCCGCGCCGATTATATTCGACATATATATTCTGTAAACAAACCCCAAAAGCCGGGTTATAATACCGGCGCCCGTTAGAATCAAAGCCCCTGCGGCAATATTTTTTTTGCGCATGATAACATCCTTCCCAGAACATTTCTTCATGATCATATTCCCCCGGAACGGGTTTTATGCGAGATACGGGTTTCCGGCTTGTAATGTCGAATTCAAAATTGTATAATAATGTTATCATACGGAATTCATAGAGAGGAAGAGAATATGGAGGGGTTTAACCTGCCTTTGGATCTGGCGGTTCACGTTATGAAGAATATACTTTATAACGTGGAAAAGGTCATCATAGGTAAGCGGTTTTCGATTGAATTGGTCATTAACGCCCTGGTCTGCGGAGGGCACGTGCTGATTGAGGACGTGCCTGGCGTAGGTAAGACCAGTCTGGTTTCCGCGTTGGCTAAATCGTTGGCGTGTTCGTTCAAACGCATACAGTTTACGCCTGACATTATGCCGTCAGACATAACCGGTTTTTCAACGTTTAACCCCAAGACGGGTGATTTTGAATACAGACCCGGCGCTGTTATGAGCCAATTTATTCTGGCTGATGAGATTAATCGCACGTCGCCGAAAACACAGTCCAGCTTGCTGGAGGTTATGGAAGAAAACCAAGTAACTGTCGATGGCGTTACATACGCTGTGCCCAGCCCGTTTATGGTGCTGGCTACTCAGAATCCATTGGAATATTTAGGTACGTACCCGCTGCCGGAAGCTCAACTGGATCGTTTCTTTATGAAAATTTCCTTGGGATATCCCGATATAAAAGAAGAGAGCTATATGCTGGGGCGGTTTAAGGCGGGAAATCCATTGCACTCATTAAAACCCGCCGTGGATGCGTCTCAGATTATCGCTTTGCAAAAAATGGCCCAAAATATTTTTGTCGACGGACAGATCAATACTTATATCGTGGAACTGACGCGGAACACACGGCACCAAGATGAAGTAGTGCTGGGCGCCAGCCCTCGCGCCTCCTTGTACCTGTTCAGATCCGCTCAAGCGTGGGCTATGTACCAGGGCCGGGATTATGTGATACCGGACGATGTTATCCTAATGGCGCCGTATGTGCTGGAGCACAGGATTATGATGAAACAGGAAGCGCGGCTCAAGAAGATTTCCGCTTTGAATATTATCACTCGAGCTGTTGAAAGCGTGAAGATGCCTTCGCTATGATAAAAAACCGCGTCACATACGGAATTATTTTAACAGCCGCTTTAATTATGGTATATTTCGAAAACGGAAGGATGTCATATACATTTTTATACGCCGTAATCCTGATGCCCGCGGTTTCGACGCTTATGTGCCTGATGTCCCTGTATAGCCTGTCCGTATCCCAGACGGTTGAAAAAGATTTGAGCATCAAGGGTGAAGAAATCCAATATCATATTTTAGCCTTTAATCAAAATATTTTTATTACGCCGACGCTGTCTTTCAAATTCATAAAGCCGCGTTACGCGGTGCGCATTGACCCGGAAAGCGCTGTGCTGACCCTGCCGGGGCGATCTGAGCGCAATATTTCATTTTCGATGTCATGCGGGTATAAAGGCGTTTACTTTGTCGGCCTTCAATCTGTACAAGCCGCCGATTTTTTGGGTCTGTTTAGTTTGAACCGGCAATGGAAGGATAAAACGCGGCTGGTTGTTTATCCGCGCGTAATAGAAATTGAGCGGTTTCCGCTGTCTATGAACCTGATGTCAAAATCGTATTCGCGGTTTCAGGTAAGCGAGGAAGACTATTCCGCCATATCCGACGTAAGGCCGTACCTGCCTTCCGATAGCATGAAGCGCATACACTGGAAGTTATCGGCAAAGAAAAATAGTTTTATTACTAAAAATTATGAGAACACCGCGCTGAACTCGGCGGTGTTATTCTGGGACAGGATTTCTGTAACAGGCAGCGAGGAGTATACGGTCGCCACGGAAGATAAAATAGTTGAAATTGTGGTAGCAATCAGTTATTACTGTCTGAAGAAAATGATACCCGTCGACTTGTATTATGGCGTTAACGAACCTATGACAGCCTCCAATATCTCCGATTTTGAAAAATTATACGCATGCTGCGCCTGTTCAGAGTTTAACTTGGATGAAACAATGGATAATTCGTTTGCGGCGTTCCTTAACGGTCAGACAAACCCTGTAAATATAACGGTCATTACGTCCCGCCTGACGGAGATTCTGTCCTATGAACTCGCGGGGGCCTATTATTTCGGGCATCATGTGATTCTGATATATATTCCCCCGGAACAGGAAAACGCCGCCGCGATCAATGTATTTAACACGCTGAAGGAAATTGGGGTGTACGCGTACCGTATAGACATTAATCAAAATCTTCTGGATTTATTCTAAGAGGGGTGGGGAATTTGACGCGCAAGGCCTCTGATTATGCGTTTTTCTTAATTACCGGCGGCTTGATGGTATTCTCTTTAGCTTTTAATATACTGAATGCGACAATAATCCCTGTGTCGATCCCGATCATAGTATTTGGGATTATACTTTCTATGATTTTGTTTTCAATTATTTTTCACAACCATTATACATTCTTAATTACCCTGGGTTTTTTCGCCGCCTTCTTGATGGTTATATTCGCCAAATGGGACAATTCATGGCTGAGCGAGACCAATACGGCGGGTTTATGGCCTTATGTCCGCGGTTTAATCCTGTTTATCAGAGGATACTTGCCGTACGAGGATATCTACGGCCCCATAATTACCCTGTCGGTATGCGGTTTTTTAGCGCTGTACATGACCCTTTCGCTGTATGTGTCATTCCAATTTTATTTCACAGCCCTGCTGGGCGCGGGCATTTTTATTGTAAACTGGATCATGGACTACAAGCGCTCGGAATTATCTTTTATCCTCTTTTTATTCTGTTTCTGCGTTTTGATGTATAAAAAAATGAACAGCCGTAAAGCGAATGTCAGTCTGATGGCAATCTATATGATGCCTGTATGCCTGCTAGTGGTTGTTTCCGCCTATTTTCTGCCTCCCTTGAACAGAGAATGGGATAATTCCGCCGCTGTTGAATTTTTAAAGAAACCGTTGAGTAACACAAATGATTTTTTTTATTTTATCTTTAATCCCAAATATTTCAGTTTTCAGGCAACCGGTTTTGAGGGAGGCGACGGACGGCTGGGCGGCAGTTTAAGTATGAACAACCGTGAGGTAATGCGCGTAAAGGCGGACAAGCCCACATATCTGGCGGGCCTTATAAAAAACACGTATACGGGAAATGCGTGGCTTAGCGGTAAACCCGGATTTACTGAGCCGTACAGCGCGGAGATCGCCCGGTTCGAAGCGGTTGAAACCCAGTTGAATTCGCTCCCGGACAGAGACTTCACTGTCCGGCGGTTAACGGTGAATATCGGCGATTCGCGTACCGGAACCATATTTCGGCCATTGAAAAACAACGGCGTTGAAATAGATACGGATTTGGCTCTGCAGGCGGACGGTTTTGGGGATATACGGCTGTCCGACGTCCTGCCCGCGGACGCTGAATACAGCTATGATTACATGGATGTTGATTATTCGGATCCGGCCGTCCAGAACCTGCTGCGTAACGCCCGCGAGGGTTTTTACCGCGAGGGCGTTTCAAACGATATGTACGTCGGGCGTATTGTTTCTCTGTTTGATAGAGGTATGAACGGCAGCGCCGCATTTTTTAGCCCTCTGGCTGTTTTAAACTACTTACGCGATTATTATGAACTGGATCAAAGGTATATCTGGGGTGTATGGGAATATCAGCGCCGGTTAAACACGCGATCTTTGGGTTTTAGCATTTCCGGGTATTTCGAAGATGACTTGATCCCGTACGCGGATTATGTATATGATACGTTCCTGAGCCTGCCGGAAGACCTTCCGCAGCGCGTCAGGGATTTGGCCGGCGAGCTTACGGCTTCTGCTGACAACGATTATGACCGGGCTAAAGCCATCGAGTCGTATTTAGTCGGGTTCCCTTATACGCTGACGCCGGGAACGCCGCCCCAGGGCCGGGATTTTGTGGATTATTTCCTGTTTGACGGACAGGAAGGATACTGTACGTACTATGCGTCCGCTATGGCGGTATTATGCCGTTGCGCCGGCCTGCCGGCCAGATATGTCGAGGGATATATTATGCCTTCCGTACCGTCGGACGACGGGTACTATAATATTACAAATCTGCAGGCGCACGCCTGGTCGGAGGTATATTTTGAAGGGTTCGGCTGGGTTCCTTTTGAGGCTACAGCGCCATACAGCTATAGTTTTTACCAGCAGACGCTTCCGCTGAACCAGCGGGTATTCACTTCGGAGTTCGCCTCGGATCCTAATTACGAGGAATACAGAGAGCATATGTTGGAGGGCGCCGGCGGATCGGCCGGCGTTACGAAGGCCCCTGTTTCAAACAATCCCGACGGTTCCTCGGATATGACGGCGCTGGCAGTCCCGGCCGCGCTGCTGTTGATTTTCGCGTGCTGCGCGTTTTTGATCCTGAAAGGCAAATTCGACATATGGCGCGAACAGGTGATTATAGATCGTCTGCCGCGGAATGAACAGGCAATAGAGTATTTTCGCGATATAATAAAGATGACCCGGTACTACCGGTATCCTATGCGCGGTTATGAAACTCCCATGACGTATGCCGCCCGTATCGGCAAGCGATTCGCGTTCAAGAACGATTCTATATTTATCCGCGATCTTGTTCACGTTTATAATAAGGCCAAATACGCCGGGGTTGAGATACGCGGAGAGGATTTGGCCCTTATAAAAAATTGCCGGGAAGAATTGCTGGCGTATATACGCTATATGCGCCGGAAACCAGTGTTTATATGGAACAGGTATATCACACGCAGAATCTGAGGACAATATGTATTTAAAGACGCTGATACTTACAGGCTTTAAGTCGTTTCCCGAAAAGATCCGGCTGGAGTTCAGCACGGGCGTTACAGCGGTGGTTGGCCCAAACGGCAGCGGCAAAAGCAATATTTCTGACGCCGTGCGTTGGGTTTTAGGGGAGCAGAGCGCAAAAAGCCTTCGCGGAAGCAAAATGGAGGATGTAATCTTCGCGGGAACAGAAAATCGGCGCTCCCTGGGGTTTGCCGAGGTGTCCATGGTCATTGATAACGTGGATCGTCGTATGAAAACAGAGTATGCCGAGATTACTGTCACGCGGAGGATGTACCGCTCGGGTGAGGGGGAATACCGGATAAACGGCGTGACATGCCGACTTAAAGATATACACGAGCTGTTTATGGATACCGGCGTAGGCCGAGAAGGCTATTCGATAATCGGGCAGGGCAGGATAGAGGAAATATTGAGTGTCAGATCCGAGGATCGGCGTATATTGTTTGAGGAAGCCGCCGGTATTGTGAAGTATAAAGCGCGCAGGCAAGAGACTTCCATTAAACTGGAACGTGAGCGGCGGAATTTGACGCGCGTGGAGGATATAATCGCGGAACTGGAACTGCAGCTGCCGCCTTTAGCGGAACAGTCTGAAAAAGCGAAGCTGTATCTTGACTTAAAAGAACATCTTAAGCTGATTCGGGTGAACATGTTTCTGATTCAGGCGCAGTCCGCGGAGAAGCAGACGGCGGAACTGAACGAGAGCGTCCGGGTGTTGAATACGCAGCGGCAGGCTGAGCAGGCTAAACACGAAAATCAAAATCGGCTTTATGACCGGCTGCGCTCCGAGTCGGCGGATACGGAAGAGCGCCTGCAAGCGTTGAATGAAGAGAGGGAACGCGTACATGCGCGGGCGGAACAGACGGAAGTAAACATTAAGGTAACGGAAGAGCGCGAAAGCAATATGCGTAAAGCGGAAGAACGCTTGAGCGACCAGATAAATAAAAATAACGGCCAGGCATATAAAAAGAACCGGACGCTCAGTGTTGAACGCGAAAGGGAATCGACGCTTGAAACGGAGTTGGATACTCTGCTCGAACGTTTGGAGACAGCCCAGAAAACATTTGATTCATTTAGCGAGGGGTTAAGCGAAAGGGATACAGAGCTCGATCGGTTGAACGTTTCTTTGATGGATCGTATGAAGGAATCGCTGGATTTTAAAAATAAGCTGGAGCACTTGGAAAGCCAGCTTGAAATGTTGATGGAACGCAAAGACGCGATGAGAATTGAGGGTGAGGCCGCTGACCGCCAGATAGTGGAGGTAAACGCGCTTTTGAACAAAGAACTCGACGCGGTCGGAGAAACAGCCTGCCGTCTGGACGCGCTTCTGGCGCGGATTCAGGCCCTGCAGAAGAACGCGGCGGTATTAAACGCGCAATCAGAGCAAACCGGTCTGAAACAAGCGGAGGTTATCAAAAAACTTAGCGAAGCGGAATCCAGGCATACAATATTATCGGATATGGAACGCGGATTTGAAGGTTACCGGCGAAGTTCCAAAGCTGTGCTTAAACGCGGGAAGGAACTGAAAGGTATACACGGCGCTGTGGGAGAGTTGGCCCGGACGCCAGAGTATTTGGAAACAGCCGTGGAAACGGCATTAGGCGCGTCCGTACACGATATAGTAACGGAAACCGACTCGGACGCTGTGGCGGCAATCGAGTATCTGAAAAGCGCGGGCGAGGGCCGCGCGACTTTCCTGCCGTTGAATACGGTAAAACCTCGCGGCCTGGGGAAAGATAAAGACGCAATCTTGGGCGAGTCCGGCGTAATAGGCGTTGCGGGCGCGCTAATATCGTATGCCCCAGTCTATGAACGTATTTTTTCATACTTGCTGGGTGCTGTGATTATCGCGGACAACAGTGAGAATGCTGCGAAAATATCCAGGAGATACAGTCAAAGGTTTATGATTGTAACGCTGGACGGCGAAGTTTTCAGCCCCGGCGGTTCCATTACCGGGGGCAGCTCAAATACGCGCGGCGGATTAATCAGCCGAACCCGAGAATTGGACGAACTAAAGGGTTTAATTATAGAACTGCGCGGCTGCGCGGAAGATTACCGTCGGGAAGCGGCAGGCGTTAAAGCGCGGATAACCGCTGAATCCGAAGAACTGGAAGCCGTTCGGAGTGAGTGGCAGGCGTTGATGCTCGAAAATAATACGCGGCGGAACAAATGCGGGCAATTGGAAGAGGCAAGCGTAGAATTAAACAAAAAACTTCAAAAAATCATGGAAGAATGCGAAAAATTGTCGGTTAGGGAAAATAAGGAACTGAACGCGCTGACGCCGCTTCAGTCCGCGGTTAACGACACGGAACGCGAAATAAGGGCGTTGCATCTGGCATTTGACGCACACTCCCGCTCGGTCAGCGGTGACAGGAAAAAACGGGACGAACAGATCGCAGCTTTGACGAACCTGAAGATTCAGGCCAACAGTTTGGAGCAGAAGCGTCAGGCTTGCAAAGACGGCGCGGACCGCACGGAGTTAGAGATAAAAGCCCTGCTGGAGGACAATGAAGCGCTGGAGCGTGATTTGTCCTCCAGCGGGGCCGAGAGGCGCGGACTTGCGGAAGCTATGGAATTTATGGCGCTGGAATTGGCGGCGGCGCGGCGCCAATTGGCGGAGTTTGCAGAACAGATCGAGGCCGCGGCCCGCCGCGGGGGCGATTTACGCGTACAAATCGCTGAAACAGAGAGGAAACAGCGTATGGGAACGGAGACGCTGACCGGCCTGGATAATGAACTTCTCCGTCTGGATATGCGCCGGGAGCAGATGGGAGCCGAAACCCGGAGGCTCTATGACGATATGTGGGATGAATACCAACTGACGGCGCAGACCGCGAAGGAAATTAAATCACTTGATTTGACACTGAATCAGCTTAATCGTGAGGAACGCAGACTGAAAAACGAAATTTCCGGAATAGGCGACGTTAATGTCGGCGCCATTGAGGAATACAAAACGGTAAACAGCAGATACCAATTTTTGACCAATCAACGCTCTGACATATTAGCGGCTGAACAAAAACTTCTTTCCGTAACAGCTGAATTGACCGGGCTTATGGAAAAGCGGTTTGCCCTGCAATTCGCGCTCATATCCCAAAACTTCAGCCAGGTGTTCCATGAGATGTTTGTCGGGGGAAGAGCCCGACTGGTTCTGAGCGACGCGGATAATGTTTTGGAATCGGGAATAGAAATAGAAGCGCAGCCGCCGGGTAAAAATCTGCAGAGCATGTCGCTGCTGTCTGGAGGCGAACGCGCTTTGACCGCCGCGGCTCTGCTGTTCGGCATTTTGCGTTTGAAACCGTCGCCGTTCTGCATTTTGGACGAGATTGAAGCGGCTCTGGACGAGGCGAATATCAAGCGTTTCGCCGCGTATATACGTAAAATTTCAAGCGACACGCAGTTTATTCTGATTACGCACCGCAAGGGCACGATGGAGGCTGCCGACGTGCTTTACGGCGTTACTATGCAGGAAGCGGGAGTCAGCAAACTGGTTTCCGTTCGTTTGGAGGAAGCCACAGCTTAAAGGAGATAATTATGTCGAATTTGGTTCAAAAAATGCTGAACGGCCTGAGCAAAACGCGCAAACAGTTTCAAGCGGGGCTGGATTCTATATTGTCGCGGTTTGTTTCCATTGATGAGGATTTGTTTGACGAGCTTGAAGAAATGTTAATTCTTTCGGATGTAGGCGCTGCGACTTCCGCGGATATTATGGACGGACTCCGCTCGCGTGTAAAAGCGGACCGCGTAACAAACGTATCGGAGATTAATCGTTTGCTGATTGAGGAAATAACAAAAATACTGGATAGCGGGAAAATGGACGTTTTATATCCCAGTCCTTCGGCAATCCTCGTTATCGGCGTGAACGGCGCAGGCAAGACGACTTCAATCGGAAAACTGACAAACCTATTTATGAGTCAGGGAAAAAAGGTAGTAGTCGCCGCGGCCGATACATTCCGCGCAGCCGCTATTGATCAATTGGCCGTATGGTGTGAGCGTTGCGGCGCTCCCATGATACGGCATCAGGAGAATTCTGATCCCGGCGCCGTGGTTTATGACAGCGTGGCCGCCGCGAAGTCACGCCGCGCCGACATACTCATCTGCGATACGGCCGGGCGGCTTCAGAACAAAAAGAACCTTATGGAAGAACTGAAGAAGCTGTTCCGCGTCCTCGAGACGCGGTTCCCGGAGGCGCGCCGGGAGGTTCTGCTTGTTTTGGACGCCACAACAGGTCAGAACGGTTTGAACCAGGCCAGAATTTTCAAAGAAGCCGCCAATGTAAACGGTGTTATTTTGACAAAATTAGATGGTACCGCTAAGGGCGGGATTGTGATAGCGATACAGAATGAACTGAAGATCCCCGTGAAATATATATGCGCCGGCGAAGCAATCGACGATATACAGCCGTTTAACGCGCGCGCGTTTGCTGAGGCCATGCTTGGAGAGGCACAATAGCCACTTATGAACAGTTAGAATATAATGCATAGAATGTCGATTCATAATTAGAAAAATTGACTAATAAATAGAAAAAATAGAACAATA
>JAITDJ010000076.1 GCA_031282635.1 Clostridiales bacterium | reverse complement strand
CGCCGCGGCTTTTTTCATGGCGTCCTTTACCTTTTTGGGCGCTTGAATTGATCGGCGGGCAGCGTTTACGCTTTCCTGAGCGCTTTTAATCACGCGGAACCGGTCTGTCACTGGCGCGGCGTTAGGCAGCGCCTTCTGTACTGCGGTAATATACGGCTTCCACATATCTGAGCAAACAGCTTCGACTCTTTCCGGGTGTTTAAGCTTTTTTAGGCATTTTATCACGTTTTCCTCGGTACGGCCCCCGTTAGAGACCATTACGTTATTTGATTTCCACGGGGTAGAAACGTCGTTAAGCGCCTAATATATTACATGTTCCTTCTTTTTATCCCGCCCGATATATACCTCGTCCATCGACAGGTACTTACAGCGGCAAGCCAGCATAACCTTTTGTTCCTCGTCCGCGAACGCGGCGGCTCTTCTTGATATTGTTTGAACGCTTAGTCCTGTTTCCTCGGCGATGGCGGAGAATGTTTTACAGCCCAGCGGCCAGATTATATAATCTTCCGTCTCATTGGTTATGGTACGCCAGAACGGCAAATAATCGTAGTCAGCCATGAATGCCGCGCCACAAACGGAGCATTCATACCTGATAACCCTCATCCCATAATAAACGGGTACGCCCAGATATACCCCGCTATGTACAACGCGTTCCTTATATTCATGGATGTATGTAACCGCGCCGCAGTGCGGACACGCCAAATGCTCCCTGATTTCCGTTAGCTGATATCGCATCCCGGCATTGGGGCGCCCCTTAGGTGTAAACATAGTGCTATTACAGCGAAATTTACATTGCCCTTCGCTAAAAAAAGTCTTATACTCATTAGTGGACATACCATTGCTTCCTTTGTATTTGGTGTCGTGCTATTAGTATAATTGGATGAAGGTTTTTGGTATGTCTATTTCAATTTTTCATCAAATATTGCTTTTTTTAATTATTCCCCCTTCAAGGTGAAAGAGCCATTATTATTGGGGTTGTGGTCAAGATGGAACAGGTATAAATATGCTTGGTAAGATTTTGATGGAGATTCGTTCGATTCTAAAGCACAATGTGAAATAAGACACGTTATGAACAAATATTTAAAAACTACTTTTACTTACGATGTATTCAACCATATGATTGAAGTTGTGTTGCCTGAAGCTGTAGACAGCGACTGTCGGCACGGTATCCGCCCTAAATGTTTTTTTAATGTTTTTTTTACTGTACTATTTTTGGGCGGCGACTGTGCCGACTTGCTTATAGCCGTTCATGCTTCAGCTACGTGGAATAATAGCTGCGTGGAATAACATGCGCATAATAATAGCTTGAATTTGCTCACCGCTTCCCTTATAATATGCTATTAAGAAATCACTCAAAACGCGGGAGGAATAAAATGCCTTTAGACGGCGTAACAGTCTCCGCCATAGTACACGAACTTCGGGAAAAACTGCTGGACGGACGCATAGATAAAATCTATCAGCCGGAAAACGACGAGATCATTCTGCAAATACGCGCGAAGGGCGCCAACCATAGATTGCTGATGTCTGCCGGAAGCGCGCAGCCGCGGATTCATCTTACCGAGCGCGTAAAGGACAACCCGATGAAGCCCCCGCAGTTTTGCATGGTGCTGCGCAAGCGATTAAGCGGTGGGAAAATTCTGGATATTATTCAGCCCGACTTTGAGCGAATAGTTGAAATGATCATTGAGTCCATGAACGAGATGGGCGATTTGTCTGTTAAGCGTTTAAGCGTTGAAATAATGGGCAGGCACAGCAATATTATTTTAACGGACTCAAATGGCGCCATTCTGGACGCCGCGAAGCACATATCCTTTGATAAAAGCTCCGTACGGCAGATTTTGCCGGGCGTGCGGTTTACGGCGCCGCCAGGCGGCAAGCGCGACCCGCTGAAAGAGGATAAAACCGGATTTGACGCGGCTCTGTCCGCGGCGCCGGGTGAAAAGATCCAAACTTTGATATTCCGCGCGTATAACGGCTTAAGCCCGGTTATGTCTTCCGAAATCTGCGAACGCGCGGGTGTTTCACCGGACTCCATGCGGGAACAGCTGAACGGCGCGCGGGCGGAAAACCTCTTTAAAGTGTTCAGCGCATGTATGGAAGATATTAGGGAACATAAATACGTGAATATGATTTACCTGGACGCTTCGGGTAAACCCAAAGACTTCGGCAGTCTTCCGATAACGCAATATGCGGGCGTCAGCAAGATCGCGTTTGATTCTCCGTCTGAAATGACGGAAGTGTTCTGCCGGGAGCGCGACGCCGTTTACCGGATGAGGCAAAAAACGGCCGATCTGCGTAAACTGATTCAGCGGAATATTGAACGCTGCGCTAAGAAAGCGGATATCTATATGCGAACACTGGAAGAAATCAAAGATCGGGAGAATGACAGAATCCGAGGGGAACTACTAACAGCAAACATATATTCCATAAAAAAAGGCATGACATCCATAACCGTACAAAATTTTCACGAAGAGGGGTATCCCGACGCGGCGATTCCGCTGGATCCCAACCTGACCCCGGCGGAGAACGCTCAGGCGTATTTTAAAAAATACGGCAAGGCAAAACGCTCATATGCCGCATTGCAGGAACAAATGCGGCTCAACAACGAGGATATGACGTATCTGGAGGGGGTTCAAAACGCTGTCGAAGCGGCGGCCGACGAAAGCGACATAGCCGATATACGTGATGAATTGGCTGAAACAGGCTTCATAAAAAAGCGCGCGTCAAACGACAGAAAAAAGATAAAAAAGTCAGAACCTATAAAATTCATATCTTCAGATGGTTTTAACATCTATGTAGGTAAAAACAATAAGCAAAACGACGAACTGACACTCCGGTTCGCCTCTTTCGACGATGTTTGGCTGCATACAAAAGACATACCAGGCTCACACGTAATAATAAAATGCGACGGCGCGCCGGTTTCAGACACAGCCGTACGGGAAGCGGCCCAGCTGGCTGCTTATTACAGTAAGGCCAGGCAGGGCTCGCAGGTTCCCGTAGACTATACACTCAAAAAAAACGTAAAAAAACCCCGAGGTGCTAAACCCGGCATGGTTATATATGAAGCCAATAAGACAATTTATATTACCCCGGAAGATGAACCGCGTTAAAGAGGGTTGTGTTTAGCGCGGTACAGATTCGCTATTGTGAGCATAAACTGACTGTTCGACGGTTTGCCGCCGCTGATATTCAGTGAGGTTTTAAAATTTTCATCGCCGCTTGCCCGTGGCGATGGCGTTGCGAATAGCGCGCTCAACCCGGACGGGCGTTGACTGCCATTTCTTCGCTATGTATGGATATAAGGCTTTTGTTATATTGTTTTCCATGATTATATCTGAATCATTTTATACCAAAGAGGCGTATTTATCAACATTTATCGACAATTCAGTTAAAGTTTATTACGCTGAAGAACTCCCGTCCAGACGAACCGACCGGGAGTTCTTTAAGTTACCGCGCAGCGATATGATTGGCCGCTGGACGCGGATTAATGGGCGCTAGTATATATTATTTTCCTCATGCAGCATATTTTCAATAAATATACCATAGCCTTTAGCGGGATCCTGAACGAACACATGAGTAATAGCCCCTATTACCTTGTCATTCTGTATTATCGGGCTGCCGCTCATGCCCTGTACTATGCCGTTGGTTTTACGCAGTAAAGCCGGATCCGTTATACGCAGTACCATACCTTTGGTTTCGTCATTGGAAAACCGATTAACATTTTCGATATATACGTCATATTCCCTGATTTCCGAATCCACATCAGAGTAAATAACCGCCGGGCCTTCATGTACTTGATCCTGCATAGCTATAGGTAATTTCTTATGGGTAATTTTACTTACGCCCGTTAAGTCCATAGCGCCGTAAATGCCATAAGGGGTATTTAATTTAATCTGACCAAGTGTGGCGTTGGAATGCAGCTCACCCACTAATTCGCCTGGAGAGCCCTTGCTGCCTTTCTTAATATCAGTTACGCGCGCCTCCATAATTGTCCCGTTTTTCACAGTCATGAGCTTTTTTGTGTCTACGTCCAGTATGCCGTGGCCCAATGCCCCGAACTTTTGGCTAACGGGATTATAGTATGTGATTGTGCCAATACCCCGTGTGGCGTCGCGAACCCAGACGCCTATCTTTTTTTGATTATCGGCGGCGCTTTTAATAGGCGATACGGTTGTAGTCATCGTCGTGTTGTCGCGTTTAATCCTCAGCTCCAGATCCGACTCGCTATTTTCAACGGCATGGATTAAATCCGTCTTGTTATTAAGATTTTGCCCATTTACATCAAGTATCAGGTCACCTGACTCCAGCTTGCCCTCGCTCGGGCTGTAAGCGCTGCCGTCTTCCATCTTAACGGCGCCTGTTCCCAGAACCATAACGCCGTCGGTATTAATCTCGACGCCGACTGTCAGACCGCAGGGCACAATCTCCAATTCCGGCATAATGTCGAGAGTTACCCGTTTAATGGGGAAACCGAACGCGTTAAGGGTCATTTGAGCCGTACACGCCTGCGCGGATTCTATGGTAAGCGTGTCGTTCAAAGTTACTTTTATATTACCTTCCACAGGCTTATTATTGACTTTAAGCACATTTATGGCATCAGATACGATTGTCGCTGAAAACGGGCTGTTAAATCTTAATTTATGCTCAATATTCTCGGTTAATTTTATTTGGTTCGGGAAATTAATAATATTAACGATAAAATACATTAACACAACGCTTATGCCAAACATCCCGAAAAACGGTATAAATGGTTTCAACTTCGGCTTCATAGACTCACATCCTGTTCCTGAAAAAGATTGCCGGCCGCTGTGAATACCCACGGCAACCATTTATAACTTTTCCTTTTTCGTGAGATCCTATACCGCCGCGAAGCGTTCGATTTGTTAGATTCGCGTTGAGTTATTTATGGATTCCATCTTTCCTACATATGATAATTTAACAGATGCGCAAAATATATCCATCGCGTTTTTTAATTCATCAATTTGAAGGTATGTCGGCGCTATGCGAAGATCGCGATCCCTTGGATCATATCCGTACGGATAAACGGCCCCGGCTTCGGTGATAATCAAACCGGCGCCGCGGCAAAGCTCCACAATGCGTTTAGCGCAGCCGTCCCTGGAACGGAAGTGGATAAAATAG
>JAITDJ010000065.1 GCA_031282635.1 Clostridiales bacterium | reverse complement strand
CAGTTGTACTGCACTGCGGGCAGATATACCCACCCCGGCTGCCCCGGGGTTATCAGCGCGCCGGCGTTGTCTCTTATTTGCGTTGTGTTTAATATGTACGAATGTTTCAATTGCACAATACGGGGATTTTGGCTGAATATTTCGCCGTATATACCAACGGCGCTGTCCGTCGTATCGGTGAGCGAAGCGTACAAGCGTAGAGATTTGGCCCGGAATTCGATTGAAGTTTTGAGGCGGTTAGGATATAATATTGTAAAAAGGAAGTATTTCCGGCAGAATGAGGACGCTTTGCATATATTCAGTTTATTTGATAAAAACAAGCCTTTGAATCTATGTCAATATGCTCATAATGCGGCATCCAATAGAGCAACGTAGAGTGCGACTCCAACGTTTGCCGTAATTACACGGTAGCGGGCATTAAAGATTAAGCCGCTGATATGTTTTCGCTTGTTTAGCGGAGAGCGGCCTAAACACATAGGCGTGAGGTTATGCGTTATGCGCTTAGAAACTGATGATTATCCGTCCGATGTATACGCTGCTGGATAACTCTAGGAATCTATCCTCAATATAGTAAAGGGAGGCCTCTATTTGAATTGGCCCGGTATTGTTCAAACATTAATCTTTATTATAGCTTTATCGTATCTGCTATTAGGGTTTGACGATTTAGTCTGGGATATCGTAACGATGCTGCATAAATGGATAAAGAAACCAAAATCGCGGTTCAATATACAGGATCTGGATTCCATTCCCCCAAAACTTTTGGCAGTCGCGATCGCCGCCTGGAGAGAAGACAATATAATAACGGACGTGGTTGAGAATATTCTTGCCTCAGTTCTTTACCCAAAGTCTATGTACCACCTGTTCGTAGGCGTATACCCCAATGATCTGGCTACATACGACGCTGTGAGTAAACTAGCCTCGAAATACGGCAATGTGCACTTAGTGGTGAATTGCAGGAATGGACCGACCACAAAGGCGCAGAATATAAATTATATCATCTCACATATAAAATCATATGAGGAAATACATAATTGCCGTTTTGCCGGGTTAACCATTCATGACGCGGAAGACATCGTTCATCCGTATGAGTTTATGGCTACAAGTTATTTGTATGAGAAATACGACGCGTTGCAATTTCCGGTAATCCCATTGCAGGAAATGCCGACCTTAACGAACTTTTTCAGAAACCTGACAAGTGGTACATATGCTGATGAATTCGCTGAAAACCATTTCACCACAATGGTCCGTCGTGACGCGGTTAACGCTTTTGTCCCTTCAGCAGGCACGGGGCTGGCTTTATCCCATAAAGTGCTTGACTATCACAAAAACAGCGCCCTCTTGTCTGAAGACAGCCTGACAGAGGATTATAAGCTGTCGTTAAACCTGCGCAAAGCGGGAGTTTCGCTGCATTATGTTCTGGAAAAGACGCCTCGTCCGCATACGCGCGGAGTTCTAAAGCATGACTATATCGCGACGCGATCCCGTTTTCCCACTACTTTCCACGCGGCGGTTCGCCAAAAAACAAGATGGACGCTAGGTATCACCATGCAGTCTATTTCATTAAAAGATATTTTTAAGTCTGAATTGAGTTTTGTCGAACGTTACAGCGTGTATAAGGATCTTAAGGCGAAAGTCGCGAACCTGCTGACATTACCAGGATATCCGGTGTTTATTTTTTTTGTACTCTCAAAGATTTTTCCTATTGGAGTTATGCCGCCAACGGGTATGCCATGGTATATGGGCTTATTGCTGACGGGCATGACGATCGAACATCAGTTGTTCAGGATGCGCGCTATTATCAATATCTATGGCTGGCGAAGCGCCATAGTCGCTTGTTTTTGCCCCCCGATACTGTCGATTCGGCTTGTATGGGGCGGCGTAATCAATATGGTGGCGACCTTGCGGGCTTGGCGGCAATTTTTATCCAATCCGATAACGCGCCCTGACGCGAGTCGCAATATCACCGCGCCACGGGTGGCGCAAAAACCCCGTATAATCGCTTGGGCAAAAACGGATCATGACTTTATCGCCAAAGATGTTTTAAAACGATTTCGCTGCGGCTTGGGCGATGTACTGATTGCGAAGGGCATTATTTCCGCGGCGCGGATGCGGGCGGCGTCACTAAAACCCAAAACACGAGTGGCGCTGCGAAAAGCGCATCTCGTCGAAGGGCTGTCCGTCCGTTGCCTATCTGACGATGGGGTGGTTTCCGAGAGCCAACTGCTAAGCGCGCTCTCCGCTATTAAGCATATACCATACCTGAAAATTCAGAATACCGACGTCATTGATTTTTCTTACATACCCCATATTTTTGATCCCGCGCTTCTGCATGAATTGTTCACTGTACCTTTTTTTAAAACAAATACCGATTATGTATTTGGCTTTTGTCAAAAAAGCTCATGCGACGCGCAGACTATTTTACGCGAAACATACGACATTTCTATCAAAGCCATCTTCGCCTCAGAAGCTTTGATTAAAGAAGCGTTGAACAAAATATCCGAATCAACATTTCCCGGCGTGGTTACGGATACCTCCATTATGTACAGGCTGTTCAAGAAAGGTATGATCGACTGCGAACAGCTTATAATTGTAATTAATTATATGTCCGCGCTACATATCTCAGAAGGTGAAGTATTAGATCTGATGGGGCTGGATCAGCGCGAAGGTTACGCGAGGGACAAACTAATCGTATCACGAACAGCGGGTTTAGAACGTCAGCTGTTAGCTGTGGGCATATTTGAATAGAGGAAATTGATTTTGACGGCATACCTTTACCAGAAAGCGCCTAAAGCCCCCTGCCTATAGGTATGAGGATATAAGGCGTTTCTCTAGAGTCTGCCAAACGAATGTTTGTATTGTAGACCAAGTATATGATCTACCTGATTACCTCGAATTGTTCACAGGTTATGTCACGTAATCAATCAGCTGCTTAGCCTGTTTAATATAAGCCGGCGCATCGGATGGTCATCACCATTAACCGCAATGATGGCAAGAAAGACACGTTTTGTCAAGGTAATACTACGAAAAAACTGAAAAAAAATTTATACAACGAAAAAGAGCGACCGTCACCTGCCGCTCTTTTTATATCCACGCGCTCTATTCGCCCGTCGGTTCAGTATTGCCGACTATCACCCAATGACCATTTTTAGTTGAGCCGACTCGTCTGATTACATTTTTCTTTTGTAAGCTGTCCAAATATCGCTGAATAGTCCTGACCGACTTCGAGAGTGCGACCGCCAACTGTTCCGCTGTTATGGCGGAATTTTTTGCTATGGCTTCGAGTACCGCTTGTTCCGGATTTTTTATCACGACATTTGTTGCGACATTTCTTACGACATCTGACACTTTTTCTGTCGTAAGAAAATTCTCGTCAGGACGGTAAAACACAACCGCAAATCCGAGTTTGAGCATTTCAAA
>JAITDJ010000062.1 GCA_031282635.1 Clostridiales bacterium | reverse complement strand
CAGCGCGCCATGGCTGAATTCGATAATTTTCGCAAACGTACTGTCAAAGAAAAAGCTTCAATATATGACGACGGGGTCAAGGACACCATAGAGAAGCTGCTGCCGGTTGTGGATAATTTCGAGCGAGCGCTGGCTGCCGCGGAAGATAAAGAAACCAGTCTGTATAAAGGCATTGAGATGATATTCCGCCAGCTGTCCGACATTTTTAAGCGTCTGAGCGTAGAACCCGTGCCTGGAGCGGGCGAACCGTTCGACCCTAACGTTCATCATGCTGTGGCGCATATTGAGGATGAAAACCTCGGCGAGAACATTGTGGCAGAGGAACTGCAGAAAGGGTATAAATATAAAGATAAAGTACTGCGTCCCAGTATGGTTAAGGTAGCCAATTAATTAAGGAGGATATTTATGGGAAAAATAATCGGTATTGACTTAGGCACCACCAACTCGTGCGTGGCTGTGATGGAAGGCGGGCAGCCGGTAGTTATCGCGAATTCGGAAGGTATGAGAACCACGCCTTCAATAGTGGGATTTACCAAGGCCGGCGAGCGCCTCGTGGGTGAAACGGCAAAGCGTCAAGCCATAACCAATCCGGATAATACAGTAAGTTCCATTAAACGCAAGATGGGTTCGGACTATAAGGTAAATATTAATGGCAAGAACTATTCTCCACAGGAAATTTCTTCAATGATCCTGCAAAAGCTTAAATCGGACGCCGAATCGTATTTGGGTGAAACCATAACCGAAGCTGTTATCACCGTTCCGGCCTACTTTACGGACAGCCAACGCCAGGCCACTAAAGACGCGGGCCGTATCGCGGGTTTGGATGTCAAACGTATCATTAACGAACCGACGGCCGCAGCGCTGTCTTACGGGCTGGACAACGAAAAAGAACAGAAAATTATGGTTTACGACTTGGGCGGCGGTACGTTTGACGTATCTATTATCGACATTGGCGAAGGCGTTATAGAAGTACTGGCCACCAGTGGTAACAATCGCCTGGGCGGCGACGATTTCGACGATAGGGTTATAAAATATCTGGTTCAGGAATTTAAAAAACTGGAAGGCATAGATTTAAGTCAGGATAAAATGGCTGTGCAACGCTTGAAAGAAGCCGCCGAGAAGGCTAAAAAAGAGCTTTCCGGCGTCACCACGTCCAATATTAATCTGCCATTCATTACGATGAACCAGGATGGCCCTAAGCATTTGGATATTAACTTGACACGGGCCAAGTTTGAGGAACTGATTCATGATTTGATAGAGGCTACCGTTAATCCTGTGCAGACCGCCCTTAAAGACTCGGATTTGTCGCCCGGCGAATTGTCAAAAGTACTGTTGGTAGGCGGCTCCACGCGTATTCCGGCCGTTCAGGATCTGGTCAAAAAGCTGACCGGAAAAGAGCCGTTCAAGGGCATAAACCCCGACGAGTGCGTAGCGCTGGGCGCGTCTATTCAGGGCGGTAAGCTGGCGGGCGACGCGGGCGCAGGCAATATCCTGCTGCTGGATGTCACGCCGTTGTCATTGGGCATTGAAACGCTGGGAGGCGTGGCGACGAAGTTGATTGACCGCAACACCACCATTCCAACCAATAAGAAGCAGGTGTTCTCCACAGCCGAGAATAACCAGACCGCCGTTGACATACACGTGTTTCAAGGTGAACGTCCGCTGGCGCGCGACAACAAGACGTTGGGGCAGTTCCGGCTGGACGGCATAGCGTCGGCGCCGAGGGGCGTGCCTCAGATAGAGGTAATGTTTGATATAGACGCCAACGGCATTGTCCATGTGTCCGCGAAAGACTTGGGTACCGGCAAAGAACAGAAGATTACGATTACGGCCAGCTCGAACCTGACCGATTCGGAGATCGATCGCGCGGTGAAAGAGGCTGAGCAGTTCGCTGAGTCGGATCGCAAGCGCAAAGAGGCCATAGACGCCAAGAATGAGGCTGATTCATTAATATTCCAGACGGAGAAGCTGCTAACAGACTTGGGTGATAAGGTATCTGACACAGATAAAGCGAATTTACAGTCCGAGATGTCTAAATTGAAATCTGTAAACGACGGTATGCACGTTGAGAATATGTCCGAGGCCGACGCGTCTGCGTTGAAAACGGCTATAGAATTTTATACCAAGGCGCTGAATGAATTTTCGACCAAACTGTATCAGCAGGCGGGTCCACAAGCCGGGCCGGGCGGGTTCGATCCCAACGCGTTTAACCAGAGCGGCCAGGGCGGCGCGCCGGGTGACGACGATGTGATTGACGCCTAAAGAATGGTTTTCATAAAATGGTTCAATGGCTGATAATGGGATGGTTCAATGGCTGATAAAAGGGATTATTATGAAATGCTGGGCGTTCAGAAAAACGCGTCCGACGACGACTTGAAAAGGGCTTATCGAAAGATGGCGAAGCAGTATCATCCCGACGCGAACCCGGGAGATAAACAGGCGGAGGAGAAATTCAAAGAGGTAAACGAGGCCTATGCCGTATTAAGTGATGCTCAGAAGCGCGCGGCGTATGATCAGTACGGGCATGCGGCGTTTGATCCGGCCGCCGGGGGCACGGCGGGCGGTTTCTACAACGGCGCCGGGTTCGACATGAACGATATCTTCGAGAGCTTTTTCGGCGAGTCTGGCTTCGGCGATATATTTACGGGCGGTTCCAGGCGCAGGGCGGGTCCGCGCCGCGGGGCGGATCTCCATACTAATATGCAGATTAAGTTTGAGGAAGCCGTTTTCGGGAGCACAAAGGAGGTCAAACTCCAGACGCTGGAGACATGTGAGACGTGCGGCGGCTCAGGCGCCAAACCCGGCACTGTGGCCGAGAACTGCAGGCATTGCGGCGGAACTGGGCAGGAGCGTGTGCAGCAGCAAACCATGTTCGGCGCTATGACCTCGGTACGCACATGCGGCGTCTGCCATGGAGAGGGCAAAATTATCCGCGACCCATGTCCCACATGTCATGGGGCAGGCAAGATGCGCGTTAACAAAACGATCGATATCAACGTGCCGAAGGGCATTGATAACGGTCAGTCCATACGCAGGAGCGGTTTGGGCGAGGCCGGCGACAGGGGCGGGCCGGCGGGCGATCTGCTGATAACAGTGTATGTGCAGCCGCACCGCCTGTTCACGCGCCAGGGCACGAACCTGTATCTGGATGTGCCCATAACCTTTGTACAAGCCGCGCTGGGTGATGAAATCACGATCCCCACGCTGGACGGCGAGGAAAAGTATCAGGTAAAGCCGGGCACGCAGCCTAACGCGGTTATAAGCATACGGGGCAGAGGCGTGCCGAATGTAAAGAATCAGCGCATAATAGGCGACTTAATTATCAAGCTGATTGTAAACGTGCCGACCCAGCTTTCTGAACGGCAGAAGCAGAAACTGCGCGACTTCGCCGACGAGATGGGTGATGATTATAAGAATTCCAGAAAAACCTGGTTTGATAAAATCAAAGGGAAGAAATAGCGAAGGCGCCGCTGAGGTTCAGCGGCGCCTTAATTAAAATAGTCTAATCCGCGATTCTCCGCATACATGATTTCCGTATTACCAATTCGCCGGAAATTTTTTTTATGGCGCCGCTTTTCCCCTTCTTCATCATATCCATCAACAGTTCCATGGCGATAACGCCTTGCTTTTCAAAGTTGGTGTGTATGGTGGTAAGCGCCGGGATCATCATTTTGGAAATGTCTATGTCGTCGCAGCCGATAACGCTGACGTCTTCCGGCACGCGCGCGCCTTCCTCCCGAAGGGCCTCCATGCAGCCGATGGCGCTTAAGTCGTTAGAAGCGAATATGGCGTCGGGTATGGGATGACCCGAGCGCAGATAGCGTTTCAGCTCGCGGGACGCCGCCTCTTCCTCAAAAAAACCCTCGATAATGTTTTCGGGCGGCAAATCCAGGGAAGCGTTGCGAAGCGCATGCATAAATCCCCGTCGTCGTTCCTCGCTGTCATAGTTGCCGGATATGCCGCTTACATGCACAATATTCCTATGCCCTAGGCTGATGAGGTAATTAGCGGCCAATTCCCCAAAGCGGAACGAATCGAAGACCACGCTGGATATCGTTTCATCGTCTAATTCTCGATCCAAAAACACTACGGGGCTGCGTGATTTTTTCAGCTTCGTCAATGTCTCCTCGGTGGTTTTTTCATATAAAATAATCGCGCCGTCCACCCGGCGCCCCAATACATTGGCCGTAATATTCCGGCATTGGTTAATGATATAAATATACAGATCATACTCCAGCTTACGGCATTCGGCGTGCAAAGTATCCGACAGGACGCCGTAATACACGCCTCTAAGCGCGGAAATAAACAGCCCGACGGCCATAGCCTCTTTCGCTTTTAAATTCCGGCCGTTCTGGTTGGGGATATAATTAAGCTTCTCCGCAACCTGCAGTATATGCTCTTTTGTTTTCGGAAGCAGGAGGTCCACGTTGTTTAAAGCGTTGGAGACCGTGGAAATAGACACCCCGGCCTCCCGAGCCACATCTTTAATGGTTACTTTGTTCATTCGCGGACGCTTTATTTGTAGCCGTATTCATCGCAGTAATCCAGCCATTGCCGGCTGTAATTCTCTTGACATTTCTCCAGCCCGGCCGCTTTGACCTGCGAACGGAATTCTTCCACCGCGGCGTCCACGTCGTCGACAAAGCCAGCTTGCAGCGGCGCGAGGTACTGCTTTATAATATTCTGCACCGCCGCACGCTCAGCTTGGTAATCGTCATAGTTTTCCGAGAACCCCTGCGCTATATTGACATTGGGGAACTTGGTCTTCTGAGCCATGACGCCGTACTCCTGGAACAGCTTGTTCAGTTCCACATCCGTTTCCTGGAGCAATTTAAATTTCGTCACGCGCAGATTCCAGCTGTTGAACCCCTCATATGGGAATGGCTGAGGACTGTCGCTGGAAAGGTTGTGGTAGACGCCGTCTGCAATCTCATAATGTACGCCCTCGATTCCCGCTTGCACCAACCGGTTCATTTCTTTGTCCGTCATGAAATAATTCAGCGCTTGAACGGCCCTTTCGGGGTACTTGCTGGCCCGTACCACCGCCGTGCCGTTTTGCGTGGCGTGGCCGGGATATATTGCGCCGGTGATCTCGCCGTATGTGATGTATTCGGTTTTCCAATCGGGGTGAAGCAGCGCGAAGTCATTCATATTGGTAATGTGTTTATTGGGGTTCTGCCCGGCGGGAATCGCGATGCAAAGGCCGTTTTTATATGAATCCACGTCATTGGTGTCGGATAAGGCGCTCTTGGACCAGAAACCCATGTCGGACCATCTCTTTAACAGCTTGCAGTCTTCCGCGAAATCATCGGAAGCCCAGTAATCATAGAGATCCTGCGGCGTTTCATAGTCGGCGGTAAGACCGTAGGCTAATCCGTTCACGCCCACCCACGGGTACTTCAGATTCAGTATGTGAGCCGCGTCGAATCCGACTGTAACACCTTGGCTCTCTTCGCTGGTTACGCGGAGGAGAGGCTGCTCCGGCTCGTTGTCTTTTATGCCATTGAAGTAGGCTTCCGCGTTTTCCAGGGAATCCGGGCGGGGCAGGTTGTATTTTTCAGCCAGGTCGACGCGGTAGGATATGCCGCTGGGCACATATTCGGGCCATAGATTCGGAATGGCAAAGAGTTCGCCGTCAACACGGCATTGATTCAGCATGCTTTCCCCAGCCAAATCTTTCAGCTCGGGCGCGTACTGATCCAGTAGATCGTCCAGTTCCAGGAAAGCGCCGGCTGCCGACAGTTGGCCATAATTCAGCCAGTTGGCTATATAGATTAGATCCGAGTTTCCCGATGTCAACTCGTTGGCGTACTTTTGCTGGAAATCCGTCCATGTGGAAAATTGGAACGTCACTGTGGCGTTCAGTTTCTCCAACAATTTTTCGTTTATTGCGTCTTCCACAACTTTTTGATCCTTTGGGGGATCCCCCATTACATAAAATACCAGATCAACGCGTTCTTGATTTGCGACCGGGTCAGCCGCAGCCGCGGGCTCGGAAATGACGGCTTCCGGCACCGCGGCGGTTTGCTCTTGCGTCACGGCCTCGGAACTTTGCGCGGCTTGGCCCCCGCCGGTCGGAGTATCGCTCCGTGCGCAGGCCATGAGGGATATGGCGAGGCACGCGACGGTCAGCAAGCTTAAAATTCTTTTTTGCAGCATTTTTATCCTCCTTTATTGAGCGCCCGGCGCCTGGCCGCGGCGCATATTCTTACGCCGGCCTGTTATCCTTTAACCGCGCCGACGGTAATACCGCTTACAAAATATTTTTGCACAAACGGGTAAAACAGCAGCACAGGCCCAGTTGCTATCACGGCCATGGCTAATTTTACCGTCTGGGTCGGCAGGTTTGCCGTGGAAATAGATGTGTTTTGCGACATCTGACGCAGCGCCTGCGTGGCGTTCAGCAAGTTATACAGATAGAACTGCAGGGCCCAGGTATCACTGCCTGTGCTGAACATAGACGAACGGTACCAGTCGTTCCAATAGCCCAGCGCAAGGAACAGCCCGACCGTAGCCAGACCGGGGCTCAGCACTGGCGCGACTATGCGGGTAAAGATGGTAAAATGCCCCGCGCCGTCTATCTTGGCGGATTCCGTGATAGCGTCGGGTACCGCGCCTGTGATGAACGTCCGCATGATAATTATCAGAAATGGACTCATCAACGCCGGAAACCAGATGGGTATGGTAGAGCCTTTCAGATTCAGCACGTTGGTATACATAAGATACCAGGGCACCATACCACCGCCGAAAATTGACGTAAAATAGATCAAAAAAGAGATCGTATTTCGATATTTAAATTCCTTACGGGAGATTACGTAAGCTGTCAGCGTAATCATCATAAGTCCCAGAGCCGTTCCCGCCACCGTATAGTATAGAGTCATTTTATAGGCCTGGAGTATGTCTTGAGGCGCCTGGAAGACAGTGGCGTAAGCGTTCCATGTAAACGAGCGCGGCCATATGCTGTATCCTTTTCTCAAGATAACGGAGTTATCCGACAGCGATCCAGAAATGATAATTATAAACGGCAGCACGCAAGCGACCGAGCATATTACCAGCAGAATGTACTTTATTACGTCAAAGGTAATAGACGCCGCGTCTTTCTTCACGCGCATATAATCATCTCCTTAGAACAGCGCGTATTCGGCGCTTTTTCGTTTGATAATAAAGTTCGCGGCCATTATAATCAGGAACCCGAACAAGCTCTGATACAGTCCGGCGGCCGCCCCGAGACCCATGCTAAGGGGTTGGGTGGTTGTGATACGATATACATATGTATCAAAAATATCCGTCACGTTAAAGAGTGCGCCATTAGAGCCCACCAACTGATAGAACAGCTCAAACTGGCCCTTCATAATACTACCCAGGGCGTACAGCAGCATGATAATAAATGTGGGCTTGAGATGGGGCAGGGTAATGTAGCGAATTTGCTGATAGATATTGGCGCCGTCTACTTTCGCCGCGTCGTAGTATTCATCGTTAATGCCCATGATGGTCGCCAGATATACTACCATGCCGTAGCCGATGTTCTTCCAGATATAAAAGAGCGTTATAAGCAGGGGCCAGTCGCCGGGGGTATTGTAAAAATCCACTCGCTGGCCTCCGGACGCCGCTATGTAGGTGTTGATAACGCCGTAGTTGTATTCCAGGATATTGTATACCAGCACTTTCAGAATTACGAATGAGACGAAATAGGGCATAAAAATCAGTGTCTGAGAAGTTTTTTTGAACCAGCGGACGCCTACCCGGCTGACCAGTATCGCGAATATAATCTGCAGTACGTTGCCCAAGCCGATAAACACTAAATTGTAAAGCACAGTGTTGCGGGTCAGACGATAAAGATCCGCCATAACGAGAAACTCGAAATTTTTGAAACCTACATACGGGCTGGCGAAAAGCCCGTCCCGGAAGTTGAACTGCGTGAACGCGAAATAGATGCCTGCCATAGGCAGATAGTTATTGATAAGAAAATAAACGAAGCTGGGGATCAGAAATATAAAAAGGATCCAATTTTTTCGAAATTCCGTAAAAAAGCCGTGTTCTTTCTGAAGCGTTCGTTCCCGCCGATCCATCACTTTTACCACTGTGACCGCGGCCAGCGATAGTATAGAAACGGCATATGGAAAGATTGAAGCGGAAAAACCTGTCATCTTGAAATGATTATTAGCGAAAGCGATATAGCAAATCGATCCGACGCCTGCCGCGAGGCTGAGGATCATGGCGGCCTGGGCCGACGTATAGAAACTCAGCAAGCCTTTTTCGCCGTAGGCTTTGAAAATAATCTTCACGATCGTAATCGCGTGAAAAACAAGCGCCGCGGTTAGTGTCAGTAAGAGAACCATCGCGTATATGCCGATAGCGCCCTGTTTGGTATCCTGCACAAAAGAGAGGATGTTAAAGAGCGAGTAGCCTCCAAGAAGCGCCTCTGTAACGCTTTTTTTCAGTTTCAGGCTGTCGTAAAGCGCGCCGGCGTTAACGATATTGATCCATTGTACAAAAGGCGAAGACAGCGCAAGAACAGCCAGGGAAATAAATGCGATGCAGATTGCGCCCTGCTTGCGATCGCCGCGCTCCCTTTCCAGAAATCTGTCTGGTTCAGAAATGAGCATATTATAACACCCCTTGGATAGCCGGGCCTAAAATAGCCTGGTAATAAAAACGTTTTTATCCACATCAGTCTAACCCATTCTGATAAAAATAGCAACCACATTTTTTTTATAAAAAGCAACAATATTATTCCTAATATTTAGTGCTTTTGTATAGTTTAAAATGTGGATTCATCATATAGCGGTACTATTCAGGGCAACAGCATTTGAA
>JAITDJ010000058.1 GCA_031282635.1 Clostridiales bacterium | reverse complement strand
GAGCGCGCCGGCGGTTTCCCCGACGGCAATCATACTCAATGGGTATGAGCCGAATATATGCGGATACATGCCTATACTTTCGCTGAATGTACAGCCCGTATCCATGAATTGATTTATCTCACTTACAGCCGCGCGTAAATCTTTATTTTCCGTCTGTTCCCCGATCAATTTCAGCCCTTCCATAACCGACAGATGAGAGATAAACACAATAGACATCATACGGCAAAATACCGCCAATTCTTTCGGGCTTACACGCCCCCGGCCCCCCGAGCTTGAGGCAAAGATCTCCGTGTTTGTGAACCCTCGCTCCGAAAGATACCGCTCCACAGCCGCCCTGCCGGAAGCGCGCGTGGATCCGCTGACCCTGGCGCCCCCGCTGTCTGCGGCTATATAAGTAAATATCTTCAAATCTTCATCTCCTATTAAAAAACTGTTTAAGCAATTGCGGATCCTGCGCATGCAGGATCGCTTCATCAACGGAGATAACACCTGAATTAACTAATTGGGCTAAATTCGATTCCAGAAGCTGCATGCCTTGCGACTGTCCGGTTTGCATAATACTGTTTATCTGATAGTGCTTGCCTTCACGTATAAGGTTGCGTATGGCGGGATTTACCAACATTACCTCACATGCCGCCACCGAGCCGGGTTTGTCAACGCGGGGGATCAGCTGCTGCGACACAACGCCCTCCAGAACAGTCGCCAGTTGTGTGCGTATCTGCGTCTGCTGCCCCGGTTCAAACACATCGACAATGCGGTCTATACTTTTTGCCGCGCCGATCGTGTGGATAGTGGAAAACACCATATGCCCGGTTTCAGCGGCGGTTAACGCGATGGAAATAGACTCCGGATCACGCATTTCGCCGACCATGATCACATCCGGATCCTCGCGCAGGGCGGCGCGCAGGGCGGATGAAAAACTGTCCGCGTCTTCGCCTATTTCACGCTGAGTAACCAGGCTGAGTTTATGCTTGTGCAGGTATTCTATAGGATCTTCTATCGTTAAAATATGGTATGCGTAATTTTCATTGATTTTCTCTAAAAGGCTGGCCAGCGTCGTGGATTTTCCACTGCCTGTGGCGCCGGCCGCTAAGAACAGACCCCTTGCTTTAGTGGTAAACCGTTCAATTGATTTAGGCAGACCTAAAATCTCAAGCGGCGGTATGTCAAAAGGCAGCATACGAATCGCCATAGCGTAAGTCCCGCGCTGCGAATAAATATTAGCTCGGTACCTGCCAAGCCCGGGTTTGGAAAATGAAAAGTCTAATACGCGATCTTCCCTCAGCTTCTCTTTTTTTCGGTCGTCAATCAGACCTGAAATAAGCGTGTTGATAACCCCCGGCATTAACTTTTCAGTGTCGCTGATTTCCTTCAGCTTCCCGGAAACTCTAATAAGAGGCAAACTGCCGGTGCATATGTGCAGATCTGAGGCGTTTGCCGATTTCGCGGTCTGAAGCAGCGCGGCTAAATAATCAGTATTCGTGGTCATACGGCGGCTCCTATGCATTATTTTATATAGTATCGACAAAGATTTTAAAAAAATGATGGAAAAAAACGCCGGCCGCGCAGCGGCGATAAAATCGTCCCATGGACGCGTCACGGACAGCGTGCCCGCGATCTAAAAAAGCGTTCCATATCGGAACGCTTATAATACTTTAACGGCCATTGGCAACGGCGGAGGAAGGGGGCGGCGCCGGTCTGAAAACAAAGCCCCTTTTCTCAGTGCCATATAATAAATAGTACCTTCCGTCGACGTCTTTGATTATTCCATGACTATCCGAAGGGATTGATATAACGCATTTTGTATTGTCATAAATACGTTTTGGCGCCCAACCGATGGTTCCGTCCGCGGCGTTAATCTTCTGCCCGCCATAGACGGCCGCGTTAATCCGCGCGCCATAACTCACCAACATGCCTTTTTTGAAAACAAATGTGTTTTTTAACTTGTTATTACCGACAGGCGCGGTTATAGTGTAGTAATCTGTTTCGGCTGCGGACGGATCGCTCAACGCGTTATTAACGCTGAGTTCCATCGCTTTGAATGTGTCTGTACTGTCAGCCGTGAATTCAATAACCTCTCCCGGTTTCACAAATATGTAGTTGTCTATTACAGTTCCCCCCGAAACGGTTACAACAGGAGGATTGAATTCCGGGTCGGCCGCGGGGGCTGCCGTAATCTCCGGAGACGTTGTTTCTTCTGAGGGCGCGGTCGATTCCGGCGACGCGCCGCCCGCGACTAAATCCATAAGATCATGGCCGTCTTGCGTCCAGCCGGAATTTTCATCCAGGCCAAATTTACTGTAATTATCCAGCGGATCGCCGTCGGATCCATCTTTAGTCGCCATTTGAGCTATAACGTTGATGGCGTAATAATAATCTGCCTTCGGCTTTTTTACGGAATTTACGCTGTCCATCAGAAGACCCGTGGCCTCTCCCGGTTTTAGCGGCCCGGCCCAATAAGCCCACCCGTCTGTGTCGTATACCCAATAATCGCCTATCGGCGAACCGGCGTCTTTCCACTGGGCAATGGTCAGCGTCTGAGCCGGGCGCGTCTGTTTCGCCGGTACGCCTTCGCTGCTTACGCTATTTTGGTCTAAACCTTCGGGACTGTTCCCGTCGACATACGCCTTATCGGATCTATCGCGTACAGACACGGGATAGTAGTATTTCCGCCCGCCCAGGCCCCAGTTCCAGTAACTGTGAAAATCGGCTTCGGTATCGCATTCGCCGGGATGCGAGGCTTTAGGGATATGCGTTTCCCAAGTGTCAGGTTTATCAAGGCTTGCCCCGCTTATAAGCGAAACGGCCAGATTTTGCGGATTACGCTCAGTTCCATCCACGGATTTCAGGCCGGCGCCCGAACCTGTTTCCATATACTCATCCATTCTTATACGGACGAATATATTCTCGCTGCCCCAGTTCTCAACATATACGTCTTTATTGACGCCGTTCTCTGCATGATCGTCGTGAAGAGTACCTCCCGGACCGGTTATCTGCCCCGCTCCAAACCACTCGTTCAATTTACGTGAATTGAGGCTGCTCCACGCGAAAGAACCTGTAACGAGAAGCAGCGATAGTGACGCCGTGGTGAGACATACCATTATTCTGCGTTTTATTGTCATAAACTCCCTCCTCTATCTTATTATACTACCATATACGTCAATAAAACGCAATATATGACAAAAAATAATTATATCCGAACTGACGGCATTTGACTTAAACGTTAAACCTGAACAGCGTAACATCGCCGTCACGCATAATATATTCCCTGCCTTCAGAACGGACGAGACCGCTTTCCCTGGCGGCGGCGTACGAACCCGAGCGTATCAGGTCTCCGTAGGCGACTATCTCCGCGCGGATGAAGCCGCGTTCGAGGTCTGAGTGTATCTTGCCCGCAGCGCCCGCCGCTTTTGTACCGGCGGTTATGGTCCAGGCGCGCGACTCTTTCGGGCCTGCGGTGAGAAAACTGATTAGCCCCAGCAGTTTATAGCTGGCTTTTATAAGCCTGAGCAGTCCGCTTTCAGAAACGCCCAGATCATTCAGGAACATCAGCTTTTCTTCTTCATCCAGTTCCGCGATCTCTTCCTCTATCTTCGCGCAGACCACAAAAACGCCGGATCCCTCTTTTTGGGCGAAATCACGCACAGCTTTTACATATTGGTTTGACGCGCCGTCATCCGCCAGATCATCCTCGGAAACATTGGCGGCGTACAGAACGGGTTTGGACGTCAGCAAATTGAATGAATCTATCAGTTTTTTATCCTCTTCGCTTAAAGGCGGCGCCACTGCCCCGGCGCGAACCCCCTTTTCCATCTCGGTCTTGTACATTTCCAACAGACAGGCCTCGCGTTGATGCGCCTTATCGGCGCGAGCCGATTTTGTCACTTTAGACAGCCTGCGTTCAATCATTTCCAGATCCGCGAGAATCAGTTCTATATTAACAATATCTATGTCGCGCCGTGGATCAATGGTATTCTCCACATGAACGACATTGTCGCCGGCAAAACAGCGCGCCACATGCACAATGGCGTCCACCTCCCGGATATGCGACAAAAACTGGTTGCCCAGGCCCTCGCCCTTGCTGGCGCCCTTAACCAGCCCGGCTATGTCCACAAATTCTATGACCGCGGGTATCGTTTTGGCTGAATGATACATCCCCGTCAGCCTGTTCAGCCGCTCGTCGGGGACAAGCGCGATACCCGCGTTGGGTTCTATTGTGCAAAACGGGTAGTTGGATGACTCCGCCCCGGCTCGCGTAAGGGAATTAAATAACGCGCTCTTGCCCACATTGGGAAGGCCGACTATGCCTAATTTCATAAATACCGCAAAGCCCCCGCTTCAAAAGAAGCGGGGGCTTACGTCCCACCTTTCAATATTATTTTCTTGAGCTTATTTTCTTAAGCTTATTTTCTTAAGCAGCCCGCAAATGAGACTGCGCCTCAAGCCCGCTTTAGTCTGTTTCGCCGTCGGAAAATAAATCGTATATCCTGAGAGCAAGATTTAATATCTGCGTTATCAAAACAATAACAATCAGACTTGTCAATACAGTGTCGCGGCGGAGACCGTCCTCACGCTGGCATACCTGCGCCTCAGCGGCTTTGCGCGCGACCCTGTAGTGCCTTTTTCTGGCGTGCGCCATGTTTGTACCCCTTCCTTATAAACGTTTATATACAATCATTATTATTATGTCATTATCTTTACATTTTTATTATAACACAGCGGATTATTCTCCGCAAGACGGCCTATTAATTATACCGGTACATAACTTGGATATTTTGTAAAATACTAAACCTAAACTTATATGAGGAGTCCTATTATGCGAACATGGATACGAGCGGCGTTCTTCGCGGTTATCACGATATGCCTGACCGGCTGCGCCGCCGTTAACGAACAGCCTGCCGCCCGCGGCAAAGCCAGGGCTTACTACGGAAAGGGCACAAACCGCGTTTATCGCCGCGGCGGCAGTTACAGTCTGCGAACCCCCGAAATAAGCGGGACGATGACGTCGACTCCCGCCGCGTCCGGCTTGAGCAAAGAGGAACGATCCCGGAAGATTGCCGAATCGGTAACGCAGCTGGATCAGATTAAAGGCGCCACAGCGGTTATAACCGGGAATACGGCCATAGTGGGCGTGGAAATGGACAGCCAGTACGCCGATTCCGAACTGATAGATATTAAGCGCATGGTGGAAGAAAAGGTCAAATCCGCGGATAAAGGCATCGATCATGTCAGCGTGACCACTGCGGAGGATATGGTGGGGCGTATAAACCATATGCCCGACTCCGGTTCAGGCGAAGACCCGCCGATTACTTCGCCCGGCGATTTTGTGCCGCGGGGCTAGACGGCGGCGTTTCTTAGCGGTATGATATATTGGCGAACGATGAGAAATGCCGCAAAAACGTAGAGCGGGCCTATGCGCCGTGTCTGGCATGAAAGGGGATCTGAATGATAAGGCTGCGTAAGAACGGGGTTTTTTTACGCAATATGAAAGACGTAACGGAGAGCGGCGCGCCGATGGGCAAGGAAGAGGCGCGCCGCGGTACAATCGCTTATTCCATACTCAGAACGCACACGTCTAACCCGCGCGATATGACAAACCTGAATATAACGTTCGACGCAATGGCTTCTCACGACATTACATATGTGAATATTATTCAGACCGCGCGAGCGAGCGGCTTAACGGAATTCCCTCTGCCGTACGTTTTGACAAACTGCCACAACAGCCTGTGCGCCGTGGGGGGCACAATCAATGAAGATGATCATTTGTTTGGGCTTACGGCCTCGCAAAGATACGGCGGTATCTACGTGCCCGCGCATCAGGCTGTCATTCATCAATATATGCGTGAGATGATGGCGGGCTGCGGCAAAATGATTCTGGGTTCCGACAGTCATACCCGCTACGGCGCTTTGGGCGCAATGGCAATAGGGGAAGGCGGGGGAGAGCTCGTCAAGCAATTGCTGCGCCAGACATACGACCTGCCCATGCCGGAGATCGTGGGCGTATATCTGACCGGCGAGCCGCGTGACGGCGTAGGTCCTCAGGACGCGGCGCTCGCCATAATAAAAGCCGTATTCGCCGGCGGGTTTGTCAAGAATAAAATAATGGAGTTTATCGGCGACGGCATCGCCGGCCTTAGTTTGGATTACAGGAACGGTATAGATGTTATGACTACCGAAACAACCTGCCTGTCGTCCATCTGGCAGACAGACGATAAAGTAAAGGCTTATTATGAAACACATGGCCGCGGTGATGAGTACAGGGAACTGAAACCGGGCGCCGAGGCTTACTATGATTCATTTATATCTGTGGATTTATCGCGTATAAAACCCATGATCGCGCTGCCCTTTCACCCAAGCAACGTATATACTATCGACGAATTAAACGCCAACCTGGACGATATTCTGCGTGAGACCGAAGTAAAAGGCGGCGCTCAACTGGGGAAGGCAAGTTTTTCTTTAAGGGATAAGGTAAGGGACGGGAGACTGTACGCCGATCAAGGCGTTATCGCGGGATGCGCGGGCGGTACGTTTGAGAATATCTGTGACGCGGCGGATATTCTGCGCGGCAAATCCATAGGCAATGGAGAGTTCGCGTTAAGCGTGTACCCATCCAGTCAGCCAGTGTTTCTGGAATTGACAAAGAATGGCGCTGCAGCCGATATAATGGAATCGGGCGCCGTCGTGCGCTCCGCGTTCTGCGGTCCGTGTTTCGGCGCTGGCGACGTGCCGTTTAACAACGGGTTAAGCATACGCCACACCACCCGAAATTTTCCAAGCAGGGAAGGCTCGAAGCCCGCGAACGGGCAAGTCGCGTCCGTGGCGCTTATGGACGCGCGTTCCGTGGCGGCTACAGCGATAAATAACGGCGCTGTAACGCCGGCTACGGACGCGGACGTTCGGTATATAAAACCGGCCTATTATTTTAATAAAAAAGTCTACGATAATCGTGTATATAACGGATACGGAAGGCCGGATCCGTCCGTACGGCTGAAACTGGGGCCGAATATTACGGATTGGCCGGAGATACCGTCACTGCCGGAGCATCTGCTGCTGAAAGTGGCTTCATATATAACCGATCCGGTTACGACGACGGACGAACTGATCCCTTCCGGCGATACGTCGTCATACCGCTCGAACCCGATTGCACTGTCTGAATTTACCCTTTCGAGAAAAGACCCGGCCTATGTGAGGCGGGCGAAGGATATCCGCGGCATTGAATTGAAATGGCAATCCGGCGGAGAATTGACGGAGGAATGGAAAAATATTCTGAATGTGCTGGGAGGGGATTATAACCCGGCCAATACCGGCGTCGGCAGCGTTATATACGCCGTAAAACCCGGAGACGGATCCGCGAGGGAGCAGGCGGCTTCGTGCCAGCGTGTTCTGGGTGGGCGCGCCAATATCGTAAAGGAGTACGCGACCAAGCGTTATTGTTCAAACCTGATAAACTGGGGCATACTGCCGTTTGTTTTCGAAGAAGAGCCGCCATTTGGCCTGAATGACGTAATATTTGCGCCGGATGCGCGCAAGGCTGTTGAAAACGGGGCGGAAAGCCTTACCGCGTATGTTATGAAGGATAACGCGCCGCGTCCGTTTAAATTACAATTAAAGCCTATGACCGGCAATGAGGCGGCAATCATTTTAGCCGGATGTCTTATGAATTATTATCGCGATAAATAGAAAATAGACAATGGCGGATAAGATTTTGTTTACGATAGTTTTTATTATCATCTCGAGTTCGTTTTTCTATCGGCGCTACGCGGCCGGCAGACTCGACGCCTATCTGCTTCGGGCCGGGCTGGCTTGTACTCTGGCCGCTGATTTCTGTATGCTTGTTATTTATAACAATATAATCGGGTTGATATTTTTTATTTGCGCACAAACGATATACTTTATCCGGTATCTATCCGCGCGTGTGTATGCGGCGGCCTTAATCCCCGCTCTTTTTTGTGTGTACGCCGCGCTGCCGCGTTTTGTTTCGCTGCCGCTGGAAACGCGCCTGGCGGCGGTATACGCGTGTGCGCTTACGGTCGGCGTTCCGGCCGCTTTTATTCGCCGGAAAGTCTGGCCGTTCCCTAATAGCGCGATCATTCCGCTGGGGATGTTATTGTTTGCGCTATGCGATATCAGCGTCGCGTTTTTTAACGCGCTTCCGGAGGGAACGGGAAAGGCCGCGGCGCATATATTTATTTGGATATTCTATTTGCCGTCGCAGGCGCTGCTGTCTGTCAGCGGCGCGAAAATAGACGGGAGCGTCTTATAATGAATTGACAGAACCGTTTTTGGGCGCTTTATGTGTAATCACCGAAGGGCGATGGCACTAAGAAGCAAGCTTGCGTATCCGCTACGAAAAATATATACATTTCTAAAGAAATATAGACATCTCTACCATGGCGCAACTCACGCTTGCGCCTTCCTCATTCATCGCATCCGATTTCGCCAAAGCTACCATCGTTTGATATAATGCTCAAGAGGCTTAAATTCCCTAGTAGCGATAGGTACATATTCAAGGCTTAGTGTGAGCCTGCCTGTCGGCAGACGGGTTAAGCTCCTTGAATTTGATAATTTGCTAAATTAATAGCTGCGTTCAAATCCCTATCCATCTCAAAACCGCAAGAACAGACGAACACTCTGTCTTTCAGCTTTAAGTCATGGCTTACTTTGCGTTGTTCGCGCTTTAGCTTTTTCTCAAGCCGTCTTACTCTTTTAGTCTTGTTTATATTCGGCTTGAATTTACCGTCAGAACATACAGCCAATTCTTTAATGCCAACATCAATGCCTAAGCTCTCGCTTGTCAACTCGATTTCTTCGAACTTTTGCTCATGGCCTATCGACAGAAACCAATGTGAGCCATCAAATGAGATTCTGGGGTTAGAATATGTTTGACCTTTAGATAATTTATAGCGGCTCTAAAAAATAGAAATATTATTATGTCTATGGTGGTTCCAAAAAATAGAAATAGATGCTATAATCCCCTTAATGGG
>JAITDJ010000044.1 GCA_031282635.1 Clostridiales bacterium | reverse complement strand
AACGCGCCTTATTTCGTCCTTCAAACTCTCATAATAAACACCCTCTCTTTTCAATAAAATAATTAAAATAATTTTTCACGTAAAAATACTTTTTATATTATATTTCCGTATATTAACCAGAAATTTTTTATATTGTGTATTATTCATAAATCGTCATCTGGTTAAGGAAATAAATAGAAATATATATAATAATATTATATACTATAACATCAATTATGACAATGATATTATGCACATTTTTTAATCCTTCATCTCTCTTCATACGTTCCCAAACGTCTCGCCTTGGAGTATTATAGTTGTATCTCAAATAGGAGGTTTACGCATGTGCGGCATAGTCGGTTATATCGGCATAAATCAGGCGCCGCCTATCCTGCTGGATGGGCTGAAACGGCTTGAGTACAGAGGTTACGACTCCGCGGGCTTAACGGTTTATAATGGTTCGGATATGGAAACGGTTAAGTGCAAAGGGCGCATCAGTGCTCTGGAAAAAAAGATCGACGAGCGTCCCGTCAGCGGGACAGTCGGTATCGGGCATACGCGCTGGGCCACGCACGGCGAGCCGTCGGATTTAAATTCACACCCGCATATCAGCCCGTCCGGGCGCGTCAGCGTTGTGCATAACGGCATTATTGAGAACTATCAGCGTCTGAAAGCGTATCTTCAGGGCAAGGGCTATGTATTCAGCACCGAAACGGATACAGAGGTTATACCGCATCTGATTGACTATTATTACGACGGCAATATTTTCGAAGCAGTGGCGAAAGCGGCATCCAGAATGCACGGCAGTTACGCCTTAGGCGTTTTAGCGCGCGACGAACCCGGCAGAATTGTGGCCGTACGTAAAGACAGCCCGCTGGTTATCGGCGAATCCGCCGAAGGAAATTTTATCGCTTCCGACGTATCGGCGCTTCTGCCGTACACGCGATCGGTATATTATCTGAATGATAATGAACTGGCTGTCATAGAGAAGGGCGCGATCAGCTTTAAATCCGCCGAAGGCGAAACGATTAAAAAAGAGCCGTCAACCATAACTTGGAGTGTGGACGCCGCTGAGAAGGGCGGATTTGAGCATTTCATGCTCAAAGAAATCCACGAGCAGCCCAAAGCCATACGCGATACTCTGGCTTCGCGCGTTATTCCTGGCCGCGCGATAGACCTGGGGTTTGACGCCGTAACCGAGCCATATATTAAAAGCCTTGAGAAGATTTTCATCGTGGCCTGCGGCACGGCTTATCACGCAGGCGTTATAGGCAAAAATATCATTGAGAAGCTTACCGGAATACCCGTTGAGACGGACATCGCTTCAGAATTTCGCTATCGCGATCCCATTATAAAAGAAAATACTTTATTGATAGTAATCAGTCAATCGGGAGAAACAGCCGATACTTTAGCCGCGCTGCGCGAGGCGAAAGGCAAGGGTTCCAAAGTGCTGGCCATTGCGAATGTGGTCGGCAGCAGTATTACACGCGAAGCCGACGATGTTTTTTATACATGGGCGGGGCCCGAGATAGCGGTGGCTTCAACCAAGGCTTATACCACACAGTTAATCGGGTTGATTACCATAGCTATGTATTTCGCTCAGATCAGAGGCGCCGCAAACGTTGAGACAATCGAAGCGCTGAAAAAAGAAATGCTGCTTCTGCCCAAGAAAGCCGAAGAGGTATTATCAGAAAAGGATACGCTGCAAAAATTTGCGTCGCAGACTTTTAATCATCACGATATGTTCTACCTGGGACGCGGGCTGGACTACGCCCTTGCCATGGAAGGCGCGCTGAAATTGAAAGAGATCTCGTATATCCATACGGAAAGCTACGCGGGCGGCGAATTAAAGCACGGTACCATAGCTTTGATAGAACAGGGCACTGTGGTTATCGCCTTGACGACGCAGGAATCGCTTAAAGAAAAAATGATCAGCAATATCAGGGAGGTAACCACACGCGGGGCTAATGTGCTCGGGTTCACCATTAAAGGGAAGGACGGGAAAAGCAGTCTGGATGTTTCAAACGCGGTCAGCGCGGTTTTTGAAATACCCCGGACAGACGCTTGCCTCGTTCCGGTTCTGGCTGTTATACCGCTGCAGCTGTTCGCGTATTATGTGGCTGTCCTGCGCGGCTGCGATGTGGATAAACCCAGAAATTTGGCGAAATCGGTTACGGTAGAATAATCAAATCAAATAATCAAACGGGAGGTACGCGTTTACGTCCCTCCCGTTTGATTATTTTTTAGCCAAACCCGCCGATCGGAGCGTTCGTGAATTTGGTATACTGCCCCAGCCAGGTCAGTTCAACTGTGCCTGTCGGACCATTACGCTGTTTGGCGATAATAATCTCCGCCTGGTTTTTTTTCTCAGTGTCGGGTTTGTAATATTCCTCGCGGTATAAAAAAGCTACCACATCGGCGTCCTGTTCAATGGCGCCCGACTCGCGCAGATCGGAAAGCATAGGCCTGTGATCGACGCGCGTTTCCACCGCTCTGGAAAGCTGAGCCGCTGTAAAAATCGGACATTTAAGCTCTTTGGCAATGCCTTTCAGCGAACGGGAAATTTCAGAAATTTCCTGCTGGCGCGATTCGCCGCGGCCGGATACAGTCATGAGCTGCAGGTAATCAACAATCACCAGTCCCAGACCTTTTTCCATCTTAAGCCGGCGGCACTTCGCGCGCAGTTCGGCGACAGAGATGCCGGGCGTGTCGTCTATAAACAGCGCGCCTTGCGACAGCGGCGCGATAGCCTCGGCGATTTTATACCAGTCGTCGTCATTCAGCTCGCCGGTTCGCAGTTTTTGCGCGTCAAGGTTGGCTTCCGAAGACAGCAGACGGTTTACGCATTGCTCTTTAGACATCACCAACGTGAAAAGCGCTGTGGGTATCCGCTGCCTTACCGCCACATGATGGGCGATATTCAAGAGCAGCGCTGATTTGCCCATAGACGGGCGCGCGCCCAGCAAAATCAGGTCGGATGGCTGCAAACCGGCCGTTCGGTTGTCAAAATCCGTGAAGCCGGTGGGAATGCCCGTTATTTTTCCATGCGTTCGCGCAAGTTCATCCAGCCTATCTATTGATTTTATCAATATTTCGCTGATGAGTGAAAAGTCGGAAAAGTTCCGATCCCTCGCAATGTTAAATACAGTTTTTTCCGCTTGTTCCAGTATGTAGTCGACTTCATCACGCGATTCATAGCAGGCCGCGGAAATATCGCCCGAAGCGCGGATCAGCTTGCGCAGAACCGCTTTGTCGGATACGATTTTGGCATAACGCTTTATATTAGCGGAGGTAAAATAGGCGGCCGCGATTTCCGCCACATGCTCTCTGCCGCCCACGCCCTCAAGGATATCCTTTTCCGACAGGCGATCGCATAAAGTAATAACATCCACCGGTACGCCCTGTAAAAACAATTCGACCATGGTTTCATAAATTCCTCTGTTATCCGGCCGGTAAAAATCTTCCGGGCGCAAAGATTCATAAGCCACAGCAATGGCTTCGCGGTCAAACAGCATACCGCTTAAAATTGCTTCTTCCGCCTGTGTGTCGTTCGGCGGTATCCGAGGGGCAAATTCTTCGGGCTGAGGCATTTTATTGGTCCTTTCAAGGAAATCATATCAGAGAAATCATATCAGGGAAATTATATCAGAGAAATCATATCAATAATTCTAGCATTCGGGCAATCAAAAATCCAGTGCCGATTACCCGTACATACGCATATAATATACATGACATATTCATGTATATGGAGGCTTTTCATGCCAATTAAGCCATACAACCGCGAAGCCGCGGTTAATTACGCGCATAAGTGGGCTAAAGCACGAAACCCTCAATACGCCAATTTTGACGAAATGGGCGGGGACTGTACGAATTACGCGTCACAGTGCCTTTTCGCGGGTACGGGTGTAATGAATTATACCAAAGATACCGGATGGTATTACGCCGGCTTGAATAACAGGGCGGCCGCGTGGACCTCGGTGATTTATCTTTACAATTTTTTGGTGGGCAACAAAGGCCCCGGCCCCTTCGGGCGTGAGGCCTCCATGCACGAAATAGCCGAAGGCGATTTGGTTCAGCTGAAGCTGGGTAAACCTGATTTCCAGCACACGCCGGTTATTGTTTCCGTGGGCAAACCATTTGGAATGGGCAGTATTTTAGTGGCGGCGCACTCTCTGGATTCTGACTACAGGCCTTTAGATACGTATGATATCCATGACGTACGTTTTATTCATATAGACGGGTATAGGGCGTAAGGCGGCCATGATATGCTCATAAGCAAAACGGGCGGCTGAACGCCGCCCGAAAAATTTCTTCCCGTTCGCTTATCACGCGTAATGGGTATATTCAATTCTTCCCTCCGCGCAATTCCTGGCGGTTCGAGTATAGTATATCCGTGGTCTGGGTAAAATACTCCGTTAACATCTGGTGCTGCTGCTCTATGTTCGTCATGGCTTCCTGAATGATACGCTCTGTTTTCGCCAGAATTTCATCCGCGTAATCCATCGCGTTCAGCCGCATATCCCGCGCGTTTTTCTTGGTTTCCTCTATTACTTCGGCCGCCTGTTCGGTCGCGCGGCGAAGTATCTCGTGATTGTTGGTGAGCATTTTGGCGTTTCCCTCGGCCTCTTTAATAAGCGCGTTTGCCTTTAACTTCGCCTCGTTGATGATCTTGTCATGTTCCTCAATAATCCTCTGCGCCTGCCTTATTTCGTTAGGCACGTTCAGGCGTATG
>JAITDJ010000017.1 GCA_031282635.1 Clostridiales bacterium | reverse complement strand
GTATTGGCGCAGCTCGGCAAGCAGCCGGTCGGTCTCAGTTTGGTCGGGGCTTTCCGTAAGTTCAAATTCCCCGTTAATAAACTCAAAGTAGCCTTCACGCGGGTCTTTCCCGGCTTCCTGCCCGACCCACCCGCCGCCTTGCGCGACAAAGTCTCCGCTCGTGCTGCTTCCGCCGTTTTTATAGTGGGTGATCAGTGACTTGTATTTGGGATACCGATCATCGACCGCCTCTTTGCGGCGGTGATAATATTCGTCGGGATCATTCATGCGTTCAAGAAGACTGAGCGTCTCTTTTAGCGATGCGATGCAGCGGTTCCGTTCTTCCTCGGCGGTGTGACTGTACTTCTCTTCTATTTCCAGATAATCGCGCAGATGTGTTTGCATCACGGTAAGGAGTCCATGGAAGCCCTCCCACGGACGGATCTCGTTCAGCGTCTTGCGCCAGACGCGTCGGTTGCGGATTCTATATCGCATGTCGTGATATTTGCCTTTAAGGTCGCGCCAGGCCCACTCAAGCCGTGTTTTAAGGGATATTTTGTGTGAGTCGTACTTAAAATCATCGAAGAAAGACCCGATATACTGAGATTCGACATTGTCAGGGGAGAAGCCGGAATGATCGGCTGACTCTGTGAGTTCCTTCTCAAGTTTGCTTCCGATAGCCAGCGGTTTTGATTGTAACAGCATGGCTGCATTCCTCCTGATTTGAAGTGGTATAAAAGATTATTTTTGGTCTCTTGCCGCGATGATTTGGGCGGATATTTCGTCAACAGTCAGTTCGCCGTTGATTTTGTCACGTTCCTTTGTATAATCGCCTGAGCCGGGATCGAACTGACGGAAGAAATCAGGGCTCGTTAAACAATAACCTGTGATTTTTCACTTGCCCTTTCGCCGCCGGACTGCGTTGTCGTCAGTCGCCATACCACCCCGGGTATGCCTCCTTCCTCCGCCTTGTCCGACGACGAAATTGCGGCGTGAAATTAACACATTTTATTATTTAACGAACCCTTAGCTGTTCCGACAGCGCCCAGACTGTCATACAGGGCTTGCATCCCGATTCGCCGCACAACTCGCGGGTCTTTCATACCTAATACCTCCATAATTCAGCCGCAAAACATTTTGCTTTGCGGCTGTTGTTTTGGCCGCAATAATACAAATTACATATTTCAATCCACAGGGTTATTCCCCTAAAATAATAATAACACAAAAAATCCTTATAAGCAAGTAGAATATTTATGTAACTTGTATTATTAATGTTGACAAACCACAAAACTTACCATACAATAAACGCATGACTCCACTGCAAAAAGTTCTTTTTTGTGTCATTGCGAGGGGCGTAGCGCCCCGAAGCAATCCAGGCAATGCGCGACCCCACGGCATTATCGCTTTATCTTTTGGGATTGCTTCACTTTCGCTCACAATGACGGTGTTTTGTCGTCTATAAATGTGTTTTTACAGTGGAGTCACACATCAAAAACCAACCACAATGCCCGGCCCGCCAAATTCAAAAAAAGGGGGAATCCTATGCCTGACAAAACCTATCCCGTATCCTTTGAGATCGCCGGATCGGCCGCGATGTTTACAAGGCCGGACACCGGTTCGGCCCCGGTGTCGTATCCCGCGCCCACCAAGTCCGCGCTGAAAAGTATGTTTGAATGTGTCGCCTTGTCCAAAGACGCCTATTTCGAGCCTCAAAAGGTTGAAATTTGCGCTCCGGTGGTATTCCGTAAATACTCCACCAATTATGGCGGTCCGCTGCGTAAAAGCGGGACAAGGAACTTTCAGATCTTTGCGACGATCTTGGAAAACGTTTGCTACAAGGTACACGGAATCATTATGGCGTATCAAACATCCTACGACGGCGAAAACCAGCGGCATAAGCTTCAGGAGGTATTCCTCCGGAGGCTGAAATCAGGGCGGTTTTACTCGACCGCTTTCCTGGGCTTGAAAGAGTTTACACCCACTTATTTTGGCCCGTTGCGGGAGAATACTGCGGCGGATCCTTCTGTCAACCTCGTCATCCCATCCATGTTGACGACGATGTATGACCGTCCGACAGAAGGCAGGCTGTCGCCGGTTTTTTTGCAAAATATAGAGGTGCATGAGGGGGTGATGTTTTACGCTTAACGAGCTTTACGAGCTGAGCAGATCATTGGAGCATTACGGACTTCTACAGTCCACCACCCATCCGGACGTGAGCAATGTCGGTAAGGACGATTGCCTTTTGTTTGAACTGGACGATCATGGAACGCCTCGCGGCCTCCGGTTTTTTCCCAAGGGACAGGTGGCCGTGCTTTGGAAACACAGCAAGGGGAATCATAACAGCTTCCCCGCGATTCGTGTACAACAGCCTCTGCTATCGGTTAGCGAAAGTATAAAAATAGATGACGCCGAATGGAACAAGGCGGCGCCGTCAGAAAAACGACTGATGTTGTTACAACTGGATTATTCGGCGATCAATCCGGCGTGTACCAGTATTAAAATGACGCAGTGGTCGGCGAGTCAATTGGCGCCGGTGCTGAACTCCGGTCAGCCGGAACTGGCAGCGCTGAAACGGTTGGTTTCCGTGTTTCCCAGAGAAGAGCAGCAGTATTCTTTTATGCAAAATCTTACGTACTTTCTCCAAGAAAAAATACAGCAACTCCAGATAGAGAATTTGCTTGATTTCATTAAAAAACTGCTGGTAGGAACCGGTGAGTCGGGAAATAAGAAATCTGCCGCCGGATGTTTGACGTATTACGACATGTATGAAACCGAAAAATACGAAAACTTGGTTTTTACGTCCATAACGCGTTATGCCTTGATTTGGCTGCTCAACGGCATGCATACCGCGAAGGATTCCGAACGTCAGGCGAATCTTGTCGTATCGCCTTTTTCGGGCGTTAAGACCATAGGAGTCGGCGATAAATATCCCAATCCAAACATGCCTCTGCTGGGCCTAACTTATTTGTATTCCAAGAAGTCTGATCTCCAGTGCCTTACCCGCTATACTATGACCGGCGCGGGGGCTTTCCAAGCCGGAATGGATGAGGTTCGCGCCATCAGTGACGCCATTGCGTTTCTGACGGCTGATTCCAGAAAGGACAAGTCATGGCGCGCCATAAACGACAGCAACCATGATAAACCGAATTTGCTGCTGGCTTATCTGCCGGACGATCCGCAGAATAACGCGTTTCTGGCTAAAATCCTTGGGGCTCCGTCCGATTATGACGATTTAGAGGAATATCGGGAGAAGGCGGAGGTTCACTATGAAAAGCTGTGTAAACAAGTACTTGGAGATCTGAAAGACGTTTTGCTCAAGAATCCAAACACAAAAGTCCATTTGATCCTCATGGGATCATTGGATCTGGGGCGAAAGCAGGTTGTGTATGAAACATCCTTCACCGCGCGGCGGCTTCGTGAAAATTTGATTACATGGGGCACCGCGTCCAAGAATACGCCGCCTACATCGATACGGATTTGGGATAACCGGAAGAATATAAAAGGAAATAAAGAGGATAAGAGGGATAAACATGAGACTATTCTTGTACAGCCGATTTGCCCCGGCCCCAGCGAGATATGCCAGATGTTTAAGCTCAATTATACACGTTCCGGTTCGGTACAGTTCATGAAGCAAAGCAGTGTTTCGTTTCATGAGATATATCAACTCTATATGCCGGATTTGCAGACAGAGCGTTCGCAGTTGCTGGAGTTTTTTTTCCAGGCCGCCATACAAAAGAGTCGCTGGCTGCTGGGAGACACGGCACATCAGCTCACTGTGGGATACGCGCTTCCGTCCACAAGGCAGTCTCTGATACAGGCGAGGGATGCCGTTCAGTTTGTATCGTTGATAAGCATTTTGCTTTATTTATCAGACGTCAGAAAGGAGAAGTATATGCTGGACACGCCGTTTAACGTAGGACAACTCTTGAAGCTGGCCGATATGCTGCACAAAGAGTACTCCATTCAAGTGAGGAATGGTGGGGATAAGCGGGCTTCACTCCCGACGCAGCTGATGGGAAATGAAATGCTGATCACCACATCGGAGAATCCCGCGAAAGGGCTCAACCGCCTGTGTGACCGCATGAGAATTTATTACAGCTGGGCTTATACTGCTACCGATGAAAATGCCAGACTGGCAAAATGGATCCTTGCTCGTTTTGAGGAAGTCAGCAGGAAAATCGCGACTGCGGAAGATGGGCTTCCGGAGCAGTTCAGTCCTGTTCAGCAGGCACAGGTGTTTCTGGGATACTTGGCGGATATTTCATACGAAAAGAAGAAGCAAGATCCTGCAAGCAAACCGGAAACAGCCGACATAGAATTGAATATAGAGGAGGACAATAGCGATGGATGAAATCATCAACAGAGGGACGGGTTTGCT
>JAITDJ010000233.1 GCA_031282635.1 Clostridiales bacterium | reverse complement strand
ACGATCGCATTGATAGGTATAACGACTAACGAGCCGAACGGGTTCCCGCAGAAGCCGGAGTCCGTTTGGTCGAATCCCCCGCCGCACGCGCTGCCTAAGGGGCAAGCGGGCGGAGCGCCGATACTCGTCAGCAAATGAATGTAATAATCATCCGCTCTTATCAATACACCGGTAAAACCGTTGCCGCTAAGGCCGCCGCTGGCTGTAAAAATCGTTACAGTCTGGCCGACATAGCGCTGCATGCCTTCCAGCCTGTATGACGAGCCGGAGGCCAGTCCGCATTTATCCATGGTATTTCCCCCTCTTATAAAGATTGACGTAAATCATGTCTGAAGACGTTTGGGACATTCTTCATCATATAATATGAGGACATACTTAAAATGGTGCTTAAGCGGGCCGGACGCGCGGTATTATTTTTTTTTGTATAATATTCAGCTCGCGCGGAATAATAATGACAGTCGGCAGTCTGGCCGGCGGAGTACTTCGAGGGAGAGATATTATGAATAAGTTTACAGGCGGCCTTTTGGCCGGAGGATTAATAGGCGCCGCAAGCGTGGCCTTGGTGATGAGCGACAGCAAAACGCGCAAGCGCGTGGCGCGTGACGGGAAACGCGCGACGCGCAAAGCGAACGCGGTGTTTGAAAATATACACGATCTTTTTTAAAGCGTTCCGGCTTTTTTAAACCGTTCTGATTCGAAAGCCTCCTGTTATATAAAACAGGAGGCTTTTACCACAGGCTTAATTCCCGTTGAAAATCTTCAAGTCGAAAATCTTCAAAAAGTGACGATATCCCGCTGAATAACCACTCGCTCATTTTTTCGCGGCGCCCAGATAAGCGGCTTTAACATGCGAATCATCCAGCAGTTCCGTACCTGCGCCCGAAAGCGTTATTTTACCGGTTTCCAGCACATAACCTATATCCGCGGTTTTAAGCGCGAGGTTCGCGTTTTGCTCTATCAGTAAAATAGTCACCCCGTTCCTGTTTATTTCACGGATGATCTCAAAAATACTTTTTACCACCAATGGAGCAAGCCCCAGCGAAGGCTCGTCCATCATTAAAAGCTTCGGGCGCGACATCAACGCGCGCGCCACGGCCAGCATCTGCTGCTCGCCGCCGGAAAGCGTGCCCGCGGGCTGCCAGCTTCTTTTTTCCAGAATGGGGAACATCTCAAACATCCATTTTCTGTCTTTCTTAATCCCCTCTTCGTCTTTACGCAGATACGCCCCTATCCGCAGATTTTCCATAACAGTCAGGTTCGCGAAAACACGACGCCCTTCCGGCACAAGGGATATCCCCTTCGCGACCACCTTCTGGGCGTCCAGCCCTAAGATATCCTCACCCTGATACCGAACAGAACCGCCGGACGGTTTGGTCAGCGCCGCTATGGCTCGCAGCGTCGTACTTTTACCCGCGCCATTCGCCCCGATCAGCGTCACGATCCTCTTTTCCGGCACATTGAAGCTGATGCTGTCCAGCGCGGTGATGCCGCCGTATTTAACCGTCAGCTTTTCGATATTCAGCATATCACTCACCGCTCCCCAGATACGCGCTGATCACTTTCGGATCCCCCTGAATCTCGGCCGGCGCGCCCCGCGCTATATTTACGCCGAAATCCATTACATAAATATATTCAGAAATATCCATAACCAGATCCATATGGTGTTCTATCAACAGAATAGTCAGACGGAACTCATTGCGCACACGTTCTATAAAACGCGCCAGCTCCTCTGTCTCCTGCGGATTCATACCCGCGGCCGGCTCATCCAGCAGCAGCAGTTTCGGTTCCGTGGCGAGGGCGCGCGCTATCTCCAGCTTTCTTTGCCGACCGTACGGCAAAGATGAGGATATCGCGTCCCTTTGATCCGATAAACCCAATTTTTCCAGCAATTCGTCCGTCTGCCGGCGAAACGTCCGCTCCTCTGCGGAATAAGGCGATATGCCGGGTATACGGAAGACGGCCTGAAGCAGGTTGGATTTCAGGTGCAAGTGCTTCGCGGTGATTACGTTTTCAAACACCGTTAGATCCTTAAACAGCCTGATATTCTGAAATGTACGCGCGATTCCCGCCTTGGTAATCGCGTCGGGTCTGCGGGCGGTAATGTCTTTGTCCTCAAAAAATATCCTGCCTCCGGTCGGCGCGTATGCGCCTGTAATCATATTAAAGGCCGTCGTTTTTCCCGCGCCGTTAGGCCCGATTATAGCGAAAACGCCGCCCTCCGGCACATTCAGGTTCAATGAGTCCACAGCGGTGACGCCTCCGAAACGCATGGTCAGATTTTCCGTCCGAAGAATCACCGATCCTCCCTCCTTTTTCCGAATCGAAGGGGAATCCGCCTGAGCATATCAAAACTGATTTCACGCTGGCCCATAATGCCCTTTTGGAAAAATAGCACAATAACCATAAGCAGCACGGAGAACACAACCATCCGAAGCCCTGGCCTGAATATAAGGATTTCTATGCCGAACAGCTTCAGCGGCTCGTCAAAGAAACGCAGCCATTCCATGCCTATTGTGATTATAAATGAGGCGATAACCGTTCCGGATATGCTGCCTAGGCCTCCCAGCACAATAATCAGCACAAAGTTATACGTCAGCGTGAATATAAAGTTCTTGGGATCCACAGTACCCAGCAGCGCGCCGTATAAACCGCCCCCTACGCCGGCGAAAAAGGCGCTGATCACAAAAGCCGCCAGTTTATGTTTCAGCAGATTTATGCCCATGGCCTCGGCGACAATCTCGTCCTCACGGATGGCTTTCAGCGCGCGGCCGTACGACGATGTCAGCAGCAGGTGCAGCAGCGCGATTGTTATAACAGCCGCCAGATATATCAGGAACATATTGGAGAGCTGGGGTACGTTTTTTATGCCCAGGGCCCCGTTTGTCACACTTTGCATATTTGTGAACAGGATGCGGATAATCTCTGAGAACCCCAGCGTCGCTATAGCCAGATAATCCCCGCGCAGCCGCAGCACCGGAAACCCGATTACAAACGCGACCAGCGCCGCGAGCAAACCGCCCAGCAGCAGCGCGGCTATCAGCGGCAATTCGATATTCGCCAGCAGAGGCATCATAGGTTCAAGGTAAAACCCGGACGCGCGCAGTTCCGCCGGCACGGTGAAGATTGCGACGGCGTAAGCGCCGATAGCCATAAAACCCGCCTGCCCCAGCGAGAACATACCCGTAAACCCGTTAACCAGGTTCAAAGACAGAGAGATAATGGCGTAGATCGCGCAGAGGTTTAAAATACGCCGCACATAGCTGTCCAGCGCGCCATTGAGTATAAACGCCAGAATCAACGTAAACGCGATGACGCCAAGCGTTAAAACGGTTTTTCCGTTTATATTTTTCATCCGCTTACACCTTCTCCGCCACTGGCGAGCCCAATATTCCCGACGGCCTGACAAGCAGAATCACAATCAGCACCACGAACGCGAACGCGTCGCGGTACCCGGATATGCCCGGGAACAGCGCCACAATCAGCACCTCGCCCAAGCCCAGTATAAACCCGCCTATAACCGCGCCGTTGATATCACCGATACCGCCCACCACCGCGGCGACAAAACACTTCAGCCCCGGCATGACGCCCATCATCGGCGTAACGCCCGGGTATTTCGCGCCCCACATAAACCCGCCCACCGCGGCGAGGACAGAGCCGATAATAAACGTCAGCGATATAATCCCATTAACATTGACGCCCATAACACGGGCTATTTCGTAATCCTTCGCGACCGCGCGCATGGCTACGCCCGTTTTGGCGTGATGGATAAAATTTATTAAAATCACGAGGATTGCCGCCGTTATTATTGGAATGACTATAGAAACAACTTGAAAATTCACAGAACCCACGGATATGACCCGGGTAAGCGCGGGAATATCCGGGAACGCCTTAGGACGCCCCCCGAATAAATACGTCGCCGCGTTTTCCAACAGGAAAGACGCTCCGATCGCGGAAATAAGAACCGAGTTTTTCGGCGCGCCGCGCAGCGGGCGGTACGCGAGCCGCTCAATCAACAGGCCGACCAGCGGCGTCGCGGCGGCCACGCATATCAGCGCGAGAACCCACGGCATGTTGAACACCGTAATAGAAAAGAAAGCAAAATAGAGGGATATCATAAAAATATCGCTGTGGGCGAAATTGATCATGCTCAAAATGGTGTAAACCATCGTGTACCCGATCGCGATCAGGGCGAAGAGACTGCCCAGAGAAATGCCATTTACCAGATGCTGAAGCAGGACAGGCCCCTCCATATGACCGATTTGCGCGGCATAAAATACAATCGCCAGCAAAATAAGGATTATTACAAGGATCGCGGAAGTCAGGTTATTGCGAAAAATTTTGCCGATCATACCCATCCCACCAAATATGAAATATAAATGCTCAACTTTATTGCGCCGCTACATAATCCAAATATGTAAACACCCCGTCTTCCACTGTCTTAATTACGGCGTCCTTAACAGCGTCGCCGTTGGCATCCAATGTCGTTGAACCGGTGACACCCTGAAAATTCAGCGTCTGCGCCAAAGCATCGCGTATAGCGGGGCCTTCGGCGGAATTGGCGCGGGTTATCGCGTCCAGAATCAATATATACGCGTCATAACCCAACGCGGTAACAGCCGCGGGTTCCTTGCCCGGATTCTTTTTTTCATATTCGGAAAGGAATGTCTTCGCCGCGTCCGTAGTGGTCATACTTTTATCAAAGAACGTCGAGAACGCCGCCCCATTCACATCCGCTCCGCCCACAGACAGGAAGTCAGGCGTTTCCCATGTGTCGCCGCCTAAAAACGGCGTTTCGATGCCCAACTGCCGCGCTTGTTTAATAATCAGCGCGCTTTCGGTAAAATTACCCGGAGCGAAAATAACATCAGGGTTTTTAGCTTTGATATTGGTTAAAATCGCACTGAAGTCCTTATCGCCTGTCTGATAGTTTTCAGTATCCACTATCGAGTCTTCGGCGCCTGTGTTTAATATAAAAGAGTCTTTAAAAAAGCTCGCCAGCCCAACGGAATAGTCGTTAGACACCTCTTGGATAATCGCGGCGGTTTTCGCGCCTAATTTGGATATGGCGTAGTTCGCCATTACCGTGCCTTGAAACGGATCAATAAAACACACGCGGAAATAATAATCATTATTAAGGGTTACTTGCGGGTTTGTACACGACGCTCCAACCGCTGGTACTTTCGCGTCTTTCACGATATTTCCCGCAGCCATGGACAGCGACGATCCCCATGAACCGATAATCGCGTTAACTTTATCCTGTTCGACCAAACGCGCGGCCGCTGTCGCCGCCTCGGCCTTATCGGATTTGTTATCCACAATAACAAGCTCTACCTTTTTTCCCAGCACTTCGGGAAACAGCTCGTTGGCCAGCTTCACGCCTTCGACTTCCAATTCGCCGCCGCCCGCGTTATCGCCTGTTAACGGCTCAAACACGCCGATCTTAATTACGTCGGGGTTTGTCCCGGACGATTGGCAGCCCGGAAGAACCGAAACGAATAACAGCGCGGTCAGCATTATTGAGATACTTTTCTTCAAGAAAACGCCTCCTTATAATATTAATGCTGCAATTGTAGCATATGGGAAGCTTACCTGGCAAGAATTTTACAAAAAGAAGACGCCGATATTCTTTTCAAAACTCTAAATGAGCAAATTGTAAAAAAAGATACTGTCACAGCTTACCATTACCGCCACTGCCTGATGGGCCCAACCCGCCTGGATTCCAGGTGAGAAAAATGGTACTCCCCGCCTTGGATTGGACGCCTGGCTTTTGAAGATGGCTTTGAGTTGAATATATCATGTGTAAATTGTTTTTTGCAAAAAAGTTGCGTATTAGTTTATTTCCTGTTATACTGGCTTTCATAAGACATTCTCCCCTTTGGTATGGTTGTCAGAAAACCCATTATATACCACTTTGCGCAGAATATCTTTATTTTTTTATTCTTCCGTCATTTTTACAGTTTTGCTCATTTGAAAATATTTTATTAATTCATGTAGTCACAAATTTGGATAACCATCATATCATATATTGTCAGTAGCCACGAAGTAATGCAATGAACAAATATTTTTATAATCTGGCTACTCAAAAAAATATAGGTTGCGAGAGAGGGGTTTAATCAGGCTTCACTTATGAAGTTTCGTGAGAACAATTTGAGCGCAATATTGTTAATCTATACAACTATACAATAGTTGCTTCATCTTATTTAATGACTATGGCGTTTGATCAGTAACTTGGCAGTTCAAAGCTCTCCCTCGTTAGCCATATGAACACTTGATTTAAGCCATTTCTAGCCGAAGTCATTAAGATTGCGGCGCGGCATGGAAGCCGCACCCTACGAACCCTTGTTAATCGTAGGGTCGGGGTTCCATCCCCGACCGGTTTTTTGGCTATTTCAGACCCTTACTGAGCTAACGTCATAGTCATTTCTTATTTTATGAGTTCCCATGAAACTCTACTATTAATGACAGAGGTAAAAAGATGGACGCAAAATTATACAAGGAAGCTAGTGGCGACGTTAGTTTTCCCAAAAGACTTATAATGAGTATTGCTGGGAATCCTCTTATTATTTCGAATAAATTTGATCAAGAGGAAATATCAAAAGATAGTGAAAAAATTGATATAGGACATAATCAAATTATAATAATGGATAAAGAGGCCATCAAAACAATAGCTATTGAACAATCACTTAAAGATTTTGAATCAATTAGCGAAATTCGCTTTGATGATTTTTTTACTGAGGACTTGAATGCCAGTTATTCGACTTTAGTTAGTGCTGTAAATCCGACATATTATGTAAATAATTTGGTGAATAATGGAACAGGCTATATTTATTCAAATAACTATATTTCGCATATTTTTAATGGCCCAGCAAATGTCTCTCAGACTTTCTCGAAAACAGACAATCAAGCGATAACAGGATCGGTAGGTGTTACGTTTAAAAAAGTAGTTGAACTGAAATTTGGTGTTACTATTAATAGAACTGATACACAATCAACAACTTATTCTTTTTCTGTTCCGGCTAACAAAACGGTTGAATTGAAGGTTTTTACAAACTATCAAAAATTAGACTATGAAGTCTGGAGAGATTTTGGTGGTTTAGGCTATTATTATGCATCTGATACTCTTTATAAAGCTGTTGGATTAAAATTCGAACAGATAATTCGCTAAGTATCGAGAATATTTTTTATATGCATAAAAATAACTATTATTGATTTATATTTCATCTTATGAATGTGCAAATTTTTAAATAAATATTGATTTTAAGTCGTTTTATTAAAAAAAATGTTGATATGAATTCAGAATTATTAAAACTTTGCACATTCATACTTTGTAATGGATACATAAATCTGGACATTGCAAGTCTTATACATATCTTTAATATTGATAGGAGATCAAGCCTCAGGCTTCACTTTGGTTTTGACATTTATAAGTGAAACTTGTATAGGAGATAGAAATGAAGAAAAAGTTTTCAATAGTTCATTTAGTAATTATAGCTTTATATTTTATGTCGTCATGCCAAATTTCGAATCATCAAACCAAGGTCTTTACTTTTAGCGGAAAAAACAGTAGTATTTCTATAAACAATGGAGTAATAATAATAGATGAGGATATAGAAAAATTCATTGGAGGAAATTTAACATTAATAAATATTGATTTAAAAAATATTAAATACTATTCTACAGAGTTCTACTATTACAAAGACAATCTTAAAATAATTTTACATAGTGATATAGTAAGCACTAATGCTACTGTTGACGGCTTAAATGTTTCAACAGAATTAGGTTACGGCAGTTCAGAGAAATTATATATCTCAGAAAATATAAACATAATAAAAAATTCATTAAATTTTTCTTTAAGCGGAGCTTTTATTAATGGTGAGAGTTTTGAATATAATATTGTTCTTGATGTAAAAGAAGTTTTGTAAACAGTCCCTCTCTTTTAAAATATCAAGACGCCGATATTCTTTTCAAAAAGCGAATTGACCAATAAATTCTAAAAAATAAGCGGGAGGAACGATTTTTGTCCCTCCCGCTTATTCATTGTTTACTTACGGTATCAGCAGTTCCTGACCCGGATAAATTATGTATGGAGATCCAATACTGTTCGACTCGGCGATCTGCCTCCATGTAACGCCTTCATACTTTTCGGCGATTTTGATCAGGTAATCGCCGGAGACAACCACATACGCCCTCTGCTCCGTAACCGCGGCGGTAGGTTCGGGTTCCGCAGCCGCCGGTTCCGTAACCGGGGGTGAGGCGGCGGTCCGGTTCACGTCCACGAGCCTGCCCATCTCAATCTGCGTGAGATCCGCGCCGGACGCGATATAATCAATCAAAGACTCGTCGAGCGATTTATAAATCATACTCTCCCTGCCTTTGAACATCTCGTAATTATCGCCTCCGGCCGCCATAAAGTCGTTAAGCGCTATGGTATATGTTTTTTGCGGATCCAAATCCCCGCCGCCGTCAAACGTCACCGACTGTACGCGGGATCCCGGTTCTTTGGACGAATCATACTTTACGCTGATCCCGCCGACCTGTGACAGATGCGCGGCGGCGTCCGGCGCGGTGTCCACACCGTGTTCCAGAGCGGCAAGCAGTTCGGCGCCGGTCGCCTTCACAGTAATTATGTAATTACCAAACGGCAGCACCTCTAAAACATTCCCTTTGGTAATATCACCGGCCTCAATAGACGCCCTCACTCCGCCGCCGTTCTCAATAGCGGCGTCGGCGCCTGTCGCGGCGATCATCGCCTCTGTAATCAGATTTGTCAGGTTGGTTTCCCCGCTTCGCACGTTCTCGCGCGCGCCTTCCAGTTTCACGGGGGTTTTGCCGATAACCTGCGAGGTTATTTCCTTATTCTTATCATCAATATCGGCTATCAGCCGGGATATGCCCTCGTCGGGCTTGAATCCGGAGGATGCGGCCTCGTCATCCGCCGGAACCCTGATAAGCTCCGCTGTTTTATCCACTACCTTTTTATCTTTCAAATATATCTTTACGACGCCTATATTGTTCAAATACTCACCGGTTTGGGCGATAAGGGTATTGCCGATCATTTTGCCCTGTTCCAAAACCGTATGGCTGTGCCCGTCTATAATAACGTCAACTCCGGAAACCGCCGCGACTGCCTCACTGCGTTCATCCTCCGCCGTTTCCGTATCCAGGCCCAAGTGCGCCACAGCCACAATAACATCCGCGCCGTCGGCTTTAAGCGCCGCAGCCTCTTCTTCAGCAGCGGGAACAGGTTTTGTAAACGTATAGCCCTCTACGTTCTTAGGGTTGGTCTTTGTGGCGGTTTCCGGAGTGGAAAGCCCGAACAGGCCCACCTCAACGCCGCCGATTTCAACCGTATACCGGTCGGTAAACGCCTTTTCACCGGAATCGGTTTTGACCACATTTGCGGCAATCACTTTAAAGTCCATTTCCTTTTCCAATTCAAAAAGCCTGTTTATACCATAATTGAAATCATGATTACCGAGCGCCATATAGTTATATCCAACGGCGTTCATCACGTCCACCACATTTTTACCTGTCGACAGCGTCGCGAAAGCCTGACCGTGCAATACGTCCCCCGCGCTCACCAGCAGCACATTTTCGTTTTTCGATTTCAAATCTTTTAATAAGGAAGACACATAAGCCTCCCCATTCACCCTCGAATGTACGTCATTGGTGTGCACAATCGTGATGACCGAGTCATAATCGGACGCGGCGTACGCGACAGCGGATACAGCCAGCGTCATTACCATAGACAGCGTAAGCGCGGCCGCCCTTATAAACTTTCTCAAGGTTTACCCTCCCTGTGTCAAGTCAAGTGATTGAACAAGGCGCGCGTCATTGCTTATTACGCCTCGTTTCGTACATTATTATATGGTAAAGATGCGGGGATGGCAATAGATTTTCGTTTGTTCCCGTGGCTTTTTACGATCTTAACCTTCACTCAGCAGCCCGTATAAATCATAACGCTTCCTCCATGTCGCGGTATTCATTTTTCAGGCTGTCAATAAGCCGGCTCAAGGCCTCCTGATATTCCCTGGGCCGGTTCTGCGCGCGTTTGACCTTTACCTCTTCCAGTTTGGCCCGAGCGCTGTCGGGATGTAAGGCCAGGGCCCTCGCCGACGCGTGAATCGCGCGATCTATATTATAATTCCGCCGGCAGCACTCCGACAACTGGATCCATAGCTCCGCGTCATCAGGCCAGGCCGAGAGCGCCTTTTCCAGTATATCGGACGCTGAAGCGTAATCCTCCTTAGCCTTGAATACTTCGGCGCGTTTTACAGCGGTTCGCGCGTCCGGTCGTTTAACGCCGTTAATGGCGTTCAGCGCGTTGTAGTATTCGGAAACGCTGATATAGTAGTCCGCCAGCCGGTAAATATATTCCACTGAGCCGCCGCCCGCAGCCGCCGTCAAATTTGTCAAAGCTTTCGCAAAATCGCCTGATCGACTGTACAGCTCGCCGAAAAGCCCGAAGACAGCGTCCGACGGCGGCAGACTGTCTAAAACGGCTGTCGCATCCCGTATCCTGCCGGCGTAAATCAAGGCTTCCGCATAGTTGATCGCCAGTTCTTTATTCGACGGTTCCCGTTTCAGAGCCTCCTCCAGCAGAAAGACGCTTTCGGCGAACCGTTCCAAACGCATCAGTACGACAGCCAGATTATTCAGCAGGCTTACGCGCCTGCTGTCCGCCAGCGCCTTTTTATATACGATAACTGCCTTGCCCGGCATACCGCGCGCTGCAAGGTAATCGCCCCAGTCCTTAAGCTTTTCCCACTCCAAGCGTTTCTCCCACGCGTCCAGATCTCTGAGCAGGCTGTCTATTTCACTCTCGTCAAAATAGTCAATTACACGCAGGCAGCTCACTAATCGGTCTCCGAAAGACAACGAGGCATATCCCCTCAGCTTATCCGCGATTTCCGAAAGCTTCAAATCCCTTCTCACCCAATCAATAAAATCGGGGGAGAACAGGTCGTCCGCCGTCTGTTTCCAATTATGATACGCGTAAAACAAGGCTTCCTCCAATGAGAAAACCTTAACGCCGGTCGTCCTGAATAAATACGCGGCGTGATTCTCCGCTTGTGACGCGCATAATTGAATAACCGCCATTATAATCTTATCAACTCCGCAATGCTCATCGCTATGTTATCCAATATGTCGAAAAATTTATCATTCAGGTCATAATATTTTCCATACGGCTTTGTTACCGGGTCGTAAGCCTCAATGCTGTCCCTGTCTTTTCGGGCCACCACATACGTGGTGATTTCGTTTTCGGAAAGCATGGCGCGGATATCATGCACGCGTTTGCCGCTGGCGGTAGGCACATGCGGCGGCGCGTCCGTAATCAGTATAAAGATATACCGCGCCCCAGCCTCCCTGTGCGCGGCGTTGATCAGTTCGACGCCTGTTTCAAGCGCGTCCAGGGACGATTCGGGAATGTCGCCTCCGTATGTTCGCGGGATATTCTTAACCTGTTTCTGGAAGCGCGGCACGTCATCGGTAAAATTATAGACGCTCGGCCGTTCCTTTTCGTTAAGATCGCCGAAACCAATAAGTCCCAGCTTGAACATGGCGCCTTTAGACGCCAGAATCTCGGAAAATTCTATGGCCCTGTCTTTAACGCCGTTGATATACGTGTCCATGCTGCCCGTTGTGTCGATTAAAAAGACTATATTGACCAGGCCGCCGGCCTTGCCGCCTTCCGATCTCACCGGCGGGGCGGAATATTTAGTCCGGTCGAATTCGGCGCGTTCCGTACGTCCGCTAGACATATCCTTTACAAATACCTCGAACAAATTATTCTCGTCCAGCGCGTAAGTGATCTCTATTTGAGTAGTGCCGGACAATCCGGAAAACAGTACGCTGCCAATATACTTCTGCTCGGTTTCCCCGCCCCGCTCCCACTCATATACAGGCACGTTCACATGGGAAGCGCCCGACATACTGGCGAAACGGCTGTCCGTAAATTTACCGGGAATAGGACTGCCCATAGGGATTATGGGAATCAGCTGCTTCTCCATGGTGCTGATATTCGTTATGGCCTCCGTACCGAATATCTGGCGTGTAATCTGCCCGATACGCACATTACTGTCAGGCAGGTGTATCAGGTAATTGTAAATAGCCGCTCCCATAGCCACGCTCTTGGCGGGGTCGGTCGCGCGGTACGGCTCTTTTATAAAGCCCGCCACCATGCGGCGTATCATCGGTATCAGCGTGGAACCGCCGACAAGTATGACCTTGGATATTTCATCCGCGCCCAATTCGGCGCGTTTAAGAGCCTCTTCCACGATCTCGCGGCCGCGATCCACATATTTGCGGATCATAGCCTCGAATTCTTCGCGCGTGATCTCCAGCGAGAGGTTCTTCGGCACGCCCTCGTTTATTATAAGCGGATTTATTCGGATCGACGCCTTGTTCGCGCCGGAAAGCTTTTTCTTGGTCTGCTCCGCCTCTTGTTTCAGTTTCTGCGTAACGCGTCTGCGTTCTGTGTTGTCCAGCGTATCCAGGTCTATATTATTGATCTCTTTGAACCGCTCTTTCATCCACTGGATAAGCTCGGCGTCAAAGTCGTCGCCGCCCAGGTTCATGTCGCCCACGTCTGACAATTCCTGAAATATTTCCTGGCCTATCTCGTCTTTGGACACTTTCAGCACGCAAGCGTCCAGCGTGCCGCCGCCGAAATCGTAAACCAGCAGGATCTGGGCATAACCTTGGCGATAACCATACTCTATCGCAGCAGACAGCGGCTCAGACAGCAGATAGACATTCCGAAAGCCAGCCAGCAGCCCCGCCTGCCGCGTGGCGTAAATCTGCCTGTCGTTAAAATACGCCGGATGCGTGATAACCGCCTCGTCATATATCTCGCCGGTTTGTTCCTCAGCGGATTTTTTCAGCTTTTTTAATATCTCCGCGCTGATTTCTTCAGGCGTTTTCTCCGCGCCGCCTATGTCAATCCTTTGATCCGTACCTATAACGCGCTTAACGGAAATGACCGTTGTCTCAGGGTAAATAATTGCCCCCGCTTTGGCTTCACTGCCCACGATAACGCCTGATTCCGTATAACTGACGACCGACGGCAGAATTTCATCCGTACCGTCGATTTTCACCACATCCAAAGCGTCCGTTTTATCACTGTAGACCATTGCCACCGAATTGGTAGTTCCCAAATCTATGCCTAAGTAACCCATAATTCCGCTCCTCCAACTATGCGCCCGCGATTCTGGTTATCTTATACCTGTCAGGCTCAAAACGCTCTTTATACCCCGACGGCGGAATCTCACCCGGCATGCCCAGGTCTTCCACAACGCCGCTGACCATTCCGCCTTCTTCAGCTACTTGCAGCGTTATGCGCAGTTTTGTTTTCCCGCTCTGCCGTTTGGGCAGCCCGGTTATCTCCACTCCGCCTATCAGGCGGCACTTCTCAAACGGATCCGCTTTATCAATACGCTCCAATATCCGCAGATCGAAACGCGTCATATTTTCAGGCTTATCCGCCTGCAAGGCGAATACGTGACTTTTTTTAGCCAGGCTGTAAGGCGTGCCGCGCCGTATCATCGGAAAAAAACCTTTCTTCCCGCTAGACTCAATCTCAAGGCCCACATCGTGCGGGGCCGTCACCTCAAATTCCACGGCCACGGTTTCAGCGTCTATATCCGGCTGGGCCAGAAGCCCCATCTTCATAGCCGCGTAATAAGTGGCGCCTATCGAAATATCCAGCGCCGGGCGCTCGGATGTGTAAATCTTGCTTTCGTCATTGAAAATAGAAAGCAGTATATTCCTGACCCAAGGCATTTGAGAGGAACCGCCCTCAAGCAGGATGCGATCCACCGCATCCGGAGAAACTGCTCCGGTATACGCGTCCCGCAGCGTTTTCCTCACCAGCTTGTGCGTTTTTTCAATAAACGGTCGGATAAGCTCTTCAAACGCGTCACGGGTTAACTGTTCCATAAACGGCGGAATACAGAACGTAAACGGTATCCGGTATGTTTTCAGCCCGGACAGGCGTTCTTTTGTCTCACGCGCCCTCATAAGCACCTCAACCTGATTTTCCGGCGATAAATCATCTTCGGATACGCCGCTTTTATCCTTGATCAGCTTAAAGCACATCTCCGCGAGTATCTCGTCCACATTGTCGCCGCCGTGGTAGGCCTCTCCGCCCTCGCTGATCACATGCAGCTTAATATGATCGGCGTCCTTCTCAGCCACGTGAAACAACGTAATGTCCAGCGTACCGCCGCCGAAATCGAATACCAATATCTTTTCGTCCTTGTTTAATTGATGGCCGAAATTATAAGCCAGCGCAGCGGCTTTGGGTTCTTCAATCAGACAAATGAGTTTTTCTTTCAAGCCAGCCAATTCACAGGCGCGCATGGTAGATTTTTTAGCCGCGTCGTCAAAATCGTACGGGACGGATACAACCACGCCGCCCACCTCGGCTTTAGGGTTCAAGCTTTGTACATGCGCCGTTAATTCCGTTAAAATCTTCGCGGCTATTTCTTCCGGCTTATATGGATGCTTGTTTATAATAACCGCTTCGTTAATCCCCATCTTGCGCTTTATGGATCGGATCGTATCCTCCGGATATATGTTCATAGTACGATAGGCTTCTTCGCCGACTATCCACTCGCCGCTTTCCGCCCGATATTGAACCACCGACGGCAAAGGTATCTTTCCGAATCCGTTGCTTATGTCTATGGGCTCCGGCCTGTTATTGTGGTTATCCCAGAAGCTGATGACAGAATTTGTAGTGCCCAGATCTATACCCGCCACATATACGTCCTCCGGCAGTCCATGAACATCTATCTCAGCTTTATAATCTTCCCATAGCACTGTTCTCACCTCAATGGGTTCACTTTGATTGTCCTGGCGTAGCCTGCGGGCGGATATATGTCTCCGAATCCGCGGTCGGTTACCGTTACGGACAAACTGTTTGTATTTTCAAATCGCATGGACAACTCCAGTTTAGTGGCGCCTTTCGGCCGGGCCGGCAGACCGTCCAGCGGGATTATGGCGATAGTGCGCAATTCCCCGTCGTCGGTGCGCGACAGCAGCTTTATGCTGTCTGCGCTGTCGGTGGCCTGATTCAGTATAATGTTCAACGGCCCCGTTTCCTGCCACCAAAACGCCCCCCGGCGTATGATGGGATAGAACCTGTCCCTGCGGTTAACGCGCGTCATTATACCCAAATCCACCCGGATTTGGAGGTTGTCGCGTATGATAACGGAAGGCGCGCGCACGGCCCTCAGCAGTTTCGCCGCAGTAACCGCAGCGCTTTCCGCGATGACGCCTTTCGGGTTTTTATAAAAATGTACGCTGTTTTCACCAAACACGCTCAAAACGGAATCTTTTACCCATTGCATCTCAAAACCGCCGCCGACGCAAATTACCGAGTCAATGTCCCTGGCTTTGGCAATATTGCCGCGAACCAGAAGATTATTCAGAAACGCCGTAAATCTCTCTTTATACGGAAACATAAGCTCATTCACGCGTTTTTCCGTGACAGTGGCTTGCGCGGGAGGGTAAGTAAAATTAAAATATAGTTTGACCGGTTTACTCCAATTGTTTTTCTGCAGCAGCAGGTCTTTATGCTGATATAAAAAACCGGTCAGCTGGCTCTTTTCCTGCTTTGAAATGCGCGGCGGCAAATACTCCAAAAAGAGGTTTATAAGATCCCTGTCTATGTTCCGGGCGCCGAGCTCGGAACTGAACATGTAATTCTCCGTATTAATGTCAAATCGGTCGCCGGCGCGCTTTATACTGTAGACGCCGGCGCGCAGCTCCCTGCTCCCGTAATCCAGAAGTACGGCGTTTTTAGCGTCGGGGTTATCTCCCGACAAATAACGCGTAAATACGCATTCCCGATCCGATACCAGATTTATCAGCTCTTTATCATATCCCGCCGCGTTAAACGCGCGCTTAATCTCATCGCCGGCTTCCGGCGCGTTATAGGTAGATACGGCGGCGACTATGCCCGCGATTTCAGCTTTGGGATTGATGTTTCTCACATTCCCGATCAGTTCTTTTATAAACAGCCCCAGCAGATTGCTGACAGCAATCGGACGATCATAAATATCCAGATACGCGTTGACGCCCAGCTGTTCTATCATCGAACCGGCGCTGTTCTCATGACCGTCGTTGTTAAGGATTGCGTATTCCCCGAAAATCCACTCCCTGCTTTCGGGGATATGCTGCAAAACAGTAGGCATAGAGGCGTGGCCGTAACCTCCGCTGATATCCAGCAGTTCCGGCACGCCTCGCGCCATATTATAAAACGCAAGCGAGGATGAGTCATTCCCCAAATCCAGCCCCAGGATATAGTAAGACTCATCCGGGCGCCTGCCGCTTATTATATCTCTAAATCGCTTCCAGTTCATATGCGCCCTATTTCGCGGCGATTATATTCGCCCTTATCAGTATTTGGCTGTTAAGCCTGTATCCGCTCGTTATACACTTAATGATTTCGCCTTTGGCAAACCCTTCCATACTCTCGGCCATCAGCACCTCATGCTCCTTACCATTAAAGTTATCATGCGGGTTGGGCCTGATCATCGTAATACCTGTTTTTTTCAGCGTAGTTTCGATTATACGGGCGTTCTCATCAATCAGGTCAATGTAATATTTAACGTAATCATTATCCGATTCACGCAGACGCGTTACGCTATATTGTAAAATCTCCTCAAACGTGCTGATCTCATATAAAACACTGTCCGTAAGGAACCGCCTGATTTCTTTCTCCGCTTTCTCCTCTTCCTTTTTGCAAAAATCCGATACGCGCCGGCGGTACGAGTTCATAGGCTCGGTTTCCGCGGCGGCGTAATAGAAAGTATTCATTATAATATCATGATTGTCTGTCGCAGTGAAGCATTGGGCGCTTAAAACAGTAAACAATTCCTCCAGCAGCCGCGCGCGTTCTTTATCGTTCATCGGTATATCTCTATCGGCCAGGCCGTTAACAGCTTGCCTGTGTTTCTCAAAAGCCTCCGTACTTTCAGCCAAAATCTCGACTTTTATAATAAGAGTCTCATTAATTCCGCTGATTATGGAATTTTCATTCAGAATAGATAAGCGTTCGCTCTGTTCACGGTAATAAGATACCTGGCGCGCGAAAACGCTGGCCACAGCTTCCGCAGTTTGCCTGGCGCGGCAGGCCCAATCCGTTATTTTCCGTTCGGATTCCACTCGCAGCGACGAAAGGTCAGCCCGTATCATTATTTGGTCGATAAACAAGCCGGCGTTATTTTCAAAACAGCCTATAATCAATCGCGTGTCAGCTTCATACTTCGAGGCTGTTTCCGCATAGTCTTTGCCAGCTATCAAACGGCTGTTCGCCAACAATTCACCGCACGCTTCCCTCAGCGATTCCATGCTCTCCGGTTCAGGCGGCGCGTAATCGTTTATTTTCTCAAAACCCGCGATAAGGCTTCGGCACTCCGTGTAATAAAATGACCGAGCCTCGCTCACAGCGTCCAGAAACGCTTTTACCGCCTCCGGGGAATCGCCGGCGCCATGCGTCAGTTCATGTTCAACAGCCGCGGCCTGCGCGGAAACATAAGCGAGCACGTCCGACTCGCCGGTCAGCAGCGTGTAATAGTATGAGAGCACTTTGCGGCTGTGCAAGTTATTCAGGCTGATCAGGCAAGCCTGAATGGCTTTTCTGTACGCGGCGTAATTACTTTTTACAAAGCTTTCCAAGACGTCATTCTGTATATACTCAATATACGTGTTAAAATATTCGGGCGTAAAACGCCCCGCCAGTTCCGACGCGCGTAAACGCGCATTTTTATAAGATTTCTCAGTTTCATTGAAACTGAACATGAAATAAGCCACGCCGGCGCTCAGCAATTTAATCCGCTCGATCGCGACAGGATTTTCCCCGGCGCCGTTAATTTGTGACTCAAACATATTCAAACGCGTGTTTATTACTTCACATATGTCAGAAATGAATTTTTTTACGGAATAATTGTTTAAATCGGCGCCGCGCCGCTCATACACGCTGATGGCGCGGCTGTATAACAGCATTAAACGCCTGTAGCACGTAAACACATTTTCGTCATAACCGCTCAGGCGGGAATTTTTGCCCGCCACTTCGATTATGCGATCCATGACCCTGAACTTGACAGAAAGAAGCAGGCTCCCGGCAGTCCGCCGCGTCAGCCGCTCCAAATCCTGACAGCATATACGCCATGCGTCTGTCAATTCATGTTCGCAATCCGCCAGCGCGGCCTCAATATTATTATTTATAAAGTTCATCCACAGACAACTCCGTTACCACGCCGTCCAGTGACATGCTTTGCGCAGTCACCTTAAGTATGTTGTCCTGCCCTACGTGGAAAATAATTTTTACTTTCTCGCGTCCTTTAGGCCCCTGCGGTATACCGCGCAGGGAAGCGCCCGCGAGGCGCCTCATGCCTTCACGGCTGACGCTGGCACTCGAATCGCTGCTGTCAGGCGATGTATTTTCGTATACTACTATAGCCATGCTGGTCACGTTATCAAAATTGGTGGTAAGCAGCTCGTTGGCTTCTATAGTCAGACCCGCCGACGGAATATCCGCGCCCTGAGTCACGATCTCCATAAACCTGCGCCCCGCCAATTCCAGCCCAAGCGGATGGATCGTCTTTTCATGCACTACCGGCCCTTTGACTGTCGGCATCATAATCATGTTGCAATAATAAGCGGCCCCCTGCGAAATACTTAAAGCCGGGCTGATTTTGGACTTAAAAGGCTCTTTGTTAAACTTCTCCTGTATCTTCTCGCTGACCAGCGGCAGCGCCGAACTGCCGCCCACCAGAAAGATCTCGTCTATATCGGCGGTTGCCAGGCCGGCGGTCTCCAGCGATTTATCCACGCATACCAACGTTTCCTCAATTAGGTCGATAAGGTTTTTGTCCCTGAATTTCTCGTAAAGGCTCTGCGGATCACCCAGCGCGTTATTCCGGCGGTACCGCGTGAAATCGTCGCGGCTAATCTCCATATTGATGTTCACAATACGCGGTTCCTGAATATATGGCGCCAGCACAATCTTGGTGCTCTTGGCCAGCGATAAACGTTCTTTCGCCGTGTTAGCCGCCTGCGCCAGACGCACCAGGGCCACTTTCTTCTGCCGTTTGGATATGCCGTCGTCCGCGTTTTCGTCGAACAGGTCTATTTCATTGTTAGTCAGTTTCTTGAATTCCTCGTATATCATGTCCATAACAATCTTATCCACATCATTGCCGCCCAGGTTGTTATCGCCGAATGTGCTCAATATGGAAATGGAAGGTTCATCATCCTTTACTTGGATCTGAAGTATACACGCGTCAAATGTACCGCCGCCAAAGTCATATACCAGCACCCTTTTATCGGCGCTGACGTTGACTGCGTAGCTGATGGCGGCCGCGGCGGGTTCCAGCCTGAGAAAGACGCTGTTCTCATCAAAACCGGCCAGTACGGCCGCGTCCTTGGTCAATTTTTTTTGCTTGTCTGTGGAATTGGCCGGTACTGTAATCACGCAACCGGAAAATTCACCTGAAATGCCCAGTTCCTCCTGCGCGTAGTCGTCCGCTTTCTGTTTCAGATATCCCAGAATCTCGCCCGAGATCTGTTCGGGCGAAAACGCGTATTCCTTGTCGTCTACCACCACGTCGATCCTGTCGACCGACCCTAAGTGCCGTTTGACGGACAGAACCGTACTCTGTGGATAAATAATCGCAGCCTCTTTGGCTTGAGTGCCGAATATTCTGCTCAATTTTCCTTCATCATCCGGATCCGCCTCAAACTGAACAGCCGTCGGGAATATGTTAGCGCCGTCTATAGGGATGGTCTGAGCCTCCCCGTCCTTGAAATTGAATATGCTGACCACGGAATTGGTTGTGCCGAAGTCAATGCCCAGAAACAGCCCACGCTCCATATCTAAGCCTAATGTCGCCATAAAATCCTCCTCAAATCATTAATTTCGCGTTATAATGTTTCGGTTTTTTCAGATACCCGGACAGTATGTCCTCCGCCTGGCCGAATTGGAATATCCGCTCAAACACTGCGGCGTTATTTATTATGTGGAAGGGATCATTCGGATCGCCCTTACATAATATGTTTGAGCCCTTGACTTCATCCTCCGGCGTCGTAATGCTGCCGGTAGACATTTCCTCGCTGTAATAAAACCGTATCGTCTCGCCATAGAAAACAGATACGGAGCGCGCGTATAAGCCGAACCGCAGATAGCGCATCCGCAGCTTACGATAATTCCCGTCTTTAACCCGGTAATAAAGAAATACATTCTTGCCGGGCATAGTTCGATATATAAACGGCTGTTTTTTTTCAATATACGCGTTTCCATCAAACTTGTCTTGATGTGTCTTAAAAGCGGGAAAAACAATCCCGTTTTTCTCCTGCTCCGCGAGGGCGTCCGCCAGTATCCGATTGGACAGGGCTGTAACCACGCTGTGGTTTAAATATACATAGCTCAATGCGTAGGCAAGATATGGATCTTTATTAAATAAATAAATCTTCTCCAGAATCTCTATCGTTTCATACAGCGGTTTAAAAGCGTTTAGGATGATTTCATAGATACAGAAATACATAAACGCGTATTCCACGCGATCTTCCGTGAACACGCCGCCGGCCAGCCGCTCGCCGGCCGCCCTCGCGAATATGCGCTGTATATCGCTGCTCATTCGGTGCGTGTAAACGGCTTTTTCCAGAATTAACGCGTCCAAACCCTCGTCCGCAACAGATATAGACGAAAGCACGCGGCTCAGGTTCTGCCAGTCGCTTTGAACGCCTTTATAGCGTTTTATTACAATATCCAGCAAAGATTTGTCATACCACGATTTTGTGAGCAGCCGGAACGCCGGTTCAGCTATTACGTCATGGTATTTTTGAAACCTCGACAGCCGCTTCAGCGCGCCGAACAGGGTTTTATCAGCGATAGAACTATTCTTTCGGCTGATCAGGCGCGCGACGCGATCCAAATCCCCGGCGGACAGATAAACTGCAAGTATCTCTTCGATATAAGATTCCGACAACGTATTTTCATCTGTATCCGCGAAATATTCAAGCGCCTCAGTCAGTCTGCCTGTCTTATACAGAAAACTCGCCAGAGAGGCCTTGACCTGATTCGCGAAATATTCGGAGATCTCCCCGCAGGCCAGTAAGTCTGTCAAGACGCGCAAAGTGAACTCGTCGCTTTTTTGCCGCAAAAACAGAATACGGGTTATGGAAGCGAGCAAAGGGAATCCCCTCATGCCCTGATTATAAAAAAACGTATACAGCCTTATGTCGGCGCGTTCCACCAAACGCGTAACTTTGATTTTAGCGTCCACTACCTTGCGCTCGTCCCCGGTCAGCGAATAAAAGGATAACGGAAAATCCGAGGCCTCTATCAGCGCGCTCCCGTCAGACAGCTTATATATGCGAACCCCTTGCCGCTGTTTTTCAGCTGCGTATATAACCTTGGCGTCCGCGCCCGCCGCTCTTACGCGGTAAGTAAACAGAACGGCTCGCAGGATGTTTGCCGCGTTTTGTGTAAATTTCACGGGCATCCGGTATTCCGTTCCCACGATAATATAAAAAGCGTAAAGGCTGTAATAAAAACGCCCTTTGACATTGTTCTCCAGGCAGCGCTCAGTAAAGTTCAGCAAGCTTTCCCGGTGATCCTGAACCAAGGCCGACAGGTTTCTGTTTGTCAGCATTAGGTGGTATACAAACGCGGTCAGGTTCATATCCGTTAGATCGGAGGCGCGCAGATACCGTTCCATAGCCTGGCGGCTAATCTTTTCCGCATGCGAATGATAAGCGGATTTTATTAAAAAATGGTACAGATCGGGGAGTTCCAAATTCAGCGCGTCGGCATGTTTATAATATTCCAGAGCTGCGGACGTATAGTTCATGTCACGCATAAGATTTACGCAGATATACCGCAGTGAATTCTGCGGATACACGGCTGATATCCGCTCACGCCAAAATGGATCGCGGCAGAACGCGGACGCCGTACTATCGAACAAATCACCGATAAAGCGGCGCATATCTATCTGATGGATCAGCGCCCACCGCAGATATGCCGCGTTAAACGCTTCCACAGTGGAACGCGCGCCTTTATTGAACGCGTATGTCAGCCAAGCGTACAGGAACATAGAATAACATCCCGCCGCGTAACTCTTCCATAAATATTCCATACCCCGTTTTATATCGCCCTGTTCCGTATAGAGAACGCCCATCATCAGCAGCGTGTATTTATCTTTGCGAACGCTGAAATCATCCAGTTGTTTGAGAAACTTAACCGCCTTGCGGTTTTTGCCGTATTTTATTTCTGTAAATGACGAGAGAAACAGATAAATCTTGTATAGGAACGGGTTGTTATTCTTGATATAATTTTTACCCGCGCCTAACTGCGCGAGCATACCGGACGCCAAATCCGCATTGCCCAGTTCGGCGTGCATGAAAATCATCATGCACAGCAGCTCGTAGCCCATCCCATGTTCGGAGCGGGCGGCGGACAGCGTATAGTAAGCCTTCCGCCAGGAATCGTTTTCCTTGGGCGGCTTGTCGCTATCCAAAAACCCGCGCAGCCAATAAGCCGCCGCGACCCCTAACACGCGTCGTGTTGACGGCAGCTTGTCTAAACTATTTTCCAGGCGCGCCGCATTCATACAAAATCCCCGCTTCTAACAGTCTAATTTTTACAATAAGATTAACGCTATTTAGGCTTTATGTCAATTACTTGCCAGAAACTAGGAAAAATCCCCAACTCTGATTCTGAGCCGCTTGAAGACCAGTTCATCGCGCACCCTGGCGCGAATGTCTATAAGCGCGGCCGCCGGCTGTTTTTTTATCGTCATAGCCTGAAACGCGGTAAGTCTGCTTTGAAACGGGATTTCCGCGTATCCGCCAATAAAATGCCCCCTTGCCTCAAACAGAATATATGGCTGCGACGGCTGTATCTCCAGCATCAGATCCATGCCGGTATTATTGGTTATATAAATAACGCCGTTTTCCCCAGGGCTGTATGACTCTTTATTCGTCCGCGCCTTGAAATAGGGCCGCCGCATGACGGTTATGACAGCCTCGGCCTCCGGGTTTTCGGCAAATACAAGCGAATCGGAGGCATAACGCCCAGGCAGCTTTGACGGGTCTATACTGAAGTTGAACATGCCGGATTCTTCCAGCGCGGAGGCAACGGTAGAAAGCGGTTTCAACCAGCGGGCGCCATTCTTGACAAAAACCCTGTCTTCGATATACCCCCAACCCTCTTTCTGAATGGGGATACGCCCGAAATACATCTCACGCTGAAAAGGGTTCAGCTTGACCTCGGCGTGCTTCTGCACGGCGTTAATTTTGGCGCCTTTTTTCAAACCCGACAGCCTCAGTAAACACTCCAGCGCCCTGGGTCGATCCGTATCGGACAGAATGTGTTCGTAGGCGCTGATAAATTCAAAACGATTGCGCTGAAGCATCCGTTTGAATTCAAGCGAGGCTAACAAATCGGCCGCGCGTTCGGGGTTTTGCCGCGCGTAGTCCGCAAACGTCCGCATGTTCGTTATCGTCGCGCCTTCATCCGTCTGTATGGAGGCGGCGGTTACCGTGAGGGTTATGGGTATATATTTTTCACCGCCATTTGACGTAATTACCGCGCCGGTACGGATGATATCCCCAGAGTGGAAGCCCTCCGCGGAAATGCGGTAATAAACCCTCCTCGCTCCCTCAAAATTCTCCGGAATAAACTCGGCGCAGGCGTTACGCGGGGTTATCCGCCCGGAAAGCCGGCCTCCCCCAATGTTGCGGATAAAAAATGAACCTTCATAAACAGCGTGGGTCTCGGCTTCGATTTCTTCAATATCCGCCGACAATTCCGGCAGGGGATATTCAAATTGAGCAAGCATAGTATAAATTCCCATTCTATTCTAAAATTTTTCTTTTAGGCGGTACACTTACCAACGCGCCTTAAATTTTAAAACAATACAAAAAAATACGCAATAGCTTGTATGCTATCTTATTTTTAAATC
>JAITDJ010000229.1 GCA_031282635.1 Clostridiales bacterium | reverse complement strand
CGACCAAATACGAAGACCTTTTAAGCATTGCGAACGCATACTCCGTTTTGACGGATTATAAACTGGTGTTCACAAAATTGGATGAAACTTCATGCTATGGGGCTATCCTTAATCTGTGCTATTTAACGGGCAAGCGCATGGCATATATCACAAACGGGCAGAACGTGCCGGACGATATTGAAGTAGCTCATCCTGAAAACATAACTAAAGCCTTATTGGGGATAGGAGGCGTTCATAACTGATGGATCAGGCAAACAGGCTGAGAAATATTGTAAAAACCAGAGAACAGCGGGCGATCCATGAACCGGTTACCTCGCGGGTGATTGCCGTTACCAGCGGAAAAGGCGGCGTAGGTAAAACAAACCTGACCTTGAATTTGGCGATAGGGCTGCGTAAGCTCGATAAACGCGTTGTTATTATCGACGCCGACCTGGGCCTGTCCAACATAGAAGTTTTATCGGGCGTTATTCCGCAGTTTAATTTCGGCGATGTCGTAAACTCGAAGATTAAACTGGAAGCCGCTTTGGCGGACGGCCCTCTGGGCTTAAAGCTTTTGTCCGGCGGCGTGGGGCTGACCGCGCTGGCAAATCTTTCTGAGAAACAAATTGCGGCTGTGGTAAATAATTTTGGCGCTTTAGACGAGATTTCGGACATAATACTCATAGATACCGGCGCGGGTATTTCTAAAAATGTACTCAGTTTTGTTAAAGCGTCCACTGAAACGATTCTGGTGGTCACGCCGGAGCCGACATCCATTGCGGACGCGTATGCTGTAATAAAATCGCTTAAACGCGCAAGTGTCCAAATGCCCGCGCTGAAGATTGTTGTGAACATGGTAAATAATTATAGTGAAGGGTTAGACATATTTGAGAAGTTAAATAAGGTATCCGAACAGTTTTTGGGTATCAAGCTGGAAAACATCGGCGTAATACCCTTTGACTACAGCATAACGCGCGCGGTAAAAAGGCAGGAAGCGCTTGCGCTCGCGTTCCCGTACGCGGAAAGCGCCAAAAGTATTGAAAACATATGCCTGAAACTTCTTAACATGGAACCGAAATATCGTCAAAACGCCTATGGCATTGCGACTTTCATGAGCCGGTTGATGAATAACCTTCGGGCGTAACGCGTTCCGGCGTGTGGAGGTACGTATGTCTTACAATTACGCAAATAGCAGACGGAGGGGTTGCATCATGGTTGACTGGAGTAATTTGCGGCATGTGGAGATCGATACCCTGAAAGAAATCGGTAATATAGGCGCGGGTAACGCTATAACCGCCATGTCCGCTATGTTGGGCGGAAGTATAAAACTGGAGGTTCCCATTGTAAATATAGTGGAGTTTAAAGATATCGCGCGGTTCCTGGGGGGCGCCGAACAGATCGTAATCGGCGTATTGGTACAGATTACCGGAGATATAAACGGTATGATGATGTTTCTGGTCAGGAAGGAATCCGGCGCGATACTCATCAGTTCGTTAATGGGGGAATTCGCCCGGGGACGAGATATCGACGATTTCACCGAGATGGAGCTTTCCGCCATGAAAGAACTCGGCAACATCTTGGCCAGTTCATACTTAGGGGCTTTGGCCGGATTCATACAAAAGAACGTGAAGCCCTCCGTGCCGTTCCTATCTATTGATATGGCGAACGCCATACTTTCCGTGCCCGCTATTGAATTTGGGAAAACGGCGGATCAAGTCCTTCTAATCGAATCGGTATTTGGGACTAACACAGACAGTTTGTCCGGATTTTTTTTGCTTATCCCGGATGTGCCGTCTCTGCAATTAATTCTGACAGCTTTGGGAGTGCGACGCGATGCGTAATGATAAGATCATCGTGGGTATGGCGGATCTTAACGCTGTAAAAAGTCCCGGAGTCCTTACCACACTGGGGTTGGGCTCATGTGTGGGAATCGCCCTTTACGATTCGGTAAATAAAATTGCCGGTTTGGCGCATATTATGCTGCCGGATTCCACACAGGTACAAAATAACAGCAACGCGGCCAAATTTGCCGATACCGCCACTATCCGCCTGATTTACCAAATGAGGCGGTTGGGCGCGCGTAAAGAGCTGCTTAAGGCTAAAATTGCCGGCGGCGCTCAAATGTTTGATTTTCATGCGACTAATGAAGCTTTAAGGATAGGCGACCGCAACGTGGTAGCGTCCCTGAAATTTTTAGAGGTTCATGGCATTCCGGTAATTGCCAGGGATACGGGCTTAAATTACGGCCGCACTGTCGAACTGTACGCGGAAGACGGAAAATACCTTATCAAAACTATAGGGCATGGAAGCAGGTTCATTTAAATGGATAAGCTGAGGTTTTATATCACAATAATCGCCTGTTTAATTGTTACGGCGGCGGGTATTATACAGAATACGCCCATATATGAATTGTCTTTCAGGCTTATAATTGCCATAGTAATATTTTATATTATTGGAAGTTTACTTGAAAAGCATCTCAAGAAAAACGGCTTTTTTAACGATAATTTAAATGAAGCTGAAACATTGGCCCAAGAAAACGAAGACGAGGGGAATAATCTATAAATGGGGATGGGAGGACCTTAAATGCAGGATATAAATCAGGTATGGAAATCCTATGCCGTCGCAAAAAACCCCGCTTTAAGAGAACAATTAATTGTTGAATACGCGCCGCTGGTAAAACTTGTCGCGGGCAGGTTACTGATGCATGTCGGGCAGTATGTGGATTTTGAGGATTTAACCAGTTATGGTATATTTGGCCTGATAGACGCGATTGATAAATATAATCCCGATAAAGGAATTAAGTTTGAAACGTACGCCTCTATCCGAATCAGAGGGGCTATTATAGATAATATTCGCAAACTGGATTGGGTTCCGCGTTCCCTGCGGGCAAAGAATAAACAGCTGGAACAGGTTTTCGCCGAGCTTATGACAGAACTCGGGCGCGAACCCGCCGACGACGAGATAGCGGAGAAACTCGCGATTCCATTAGAAGAGGCGCGGGAACTCATACGTAAATCCTCGGTTGTTTCGCTTGTATCGCTGGACGATTATCTGGAGCAGAACGCGGACGCCAATCTGTTTTACATTACGCACAGCAATTCGGACAGCCCGGAAAATACTATTGAAATAATGGAAACCAGGCAGGCTTTGGCTGACGCGATAGATCAATTGTCCGATAAGGAGAAGAAGGTTATAACCCTCTATTACTTTGAAGAATTGACGCTTAAAGAAATCGGAGCGGTATTGGGCGTATCGGAATCCAGGATATCTCAGATTCATACAAAGGCTGTATTATCATTAAAAGCCAAAATGGCTAATCATGTTAATTTACAGCGGCAGGGATAGCAGGAACCTGACACTCTTGGAACGCGACGGTATTTTAAGATGGGGGTAATTATGGTCCTCACTGATGGATTTGCAAAAAATGAGTCGTTGATTATCGAAATCAGTGATGATAGAATGGAAGCAGTTATCTATTTTATCCCCCCCGAGGGAGACGGCCTGCCATTAACCGAAGATGACATCCAGGAAGCGATTTATAATAAAAATATAAGATTTGGCTTGAAAACCGATGTTATAAAGCAATTGTCGTTTGAACGCGCTTTTGGAGCGGCTTATATTATAGCGGAGGGCGTAAAGCCGGTTCAGGGGCGCAGCGGTAAGATCAGTTATCATTTTGATCCGAACGGGCCTAAGCCGACGCCTAAGGTTAACGCAAACGGCAGTGTGAATTATCATGATCTGGGCCTTTTGAGATCGTGCAAAGCCGGCGATGTACTGGTTTCCATAGAGGGCGCGGAAAAGGGCGAAAGTGGATGCGACATTTTGGGGAATGTTTTGTTTCCCAAAAGCGTCAAATTGGATCTTTCGTTTCTTCAAGGCGATAACACGCGTGTCTCTGAGGACGGGGAGCGTTTGTCAGCGGATTCGGACGGCGTGGTTCGTATGGAATACGGAAAGGTTTCGGTCTCTCAATCGGTTGTGATTAACGGTGACGTTAACAACGCGACAGGTGACATAGTTTTTTCGGGCGCGGTTTATGTAAGGGGCAGTGTAAGAACTGGATTCACGGTAAAAGCGGACGCGGGCATCAGGATCGGCGGCGTCGTCGAAGCCGCGCGGCTCGAAACCCGCGGCGATATAGTTTTGGAAGCCGGCGTCCGGGGCGCCGGTACGGCCGTAATAATTGCGGGCGGAAATATACGCGCTAAATTCCTTGAAAGCTGCAGCGTTACTGCGCAAGGCGACATTACATCCGACAGCGCGCTTAACAGCCAGATTATGTGCGCCGGCTCTTTAACGCTGGCAGGCCGGTATGGCGTGCTGGTCGGCGGCAAGGCTGTCGTAAGGAAGAGTATTACGGCAAAATCCATCGGTTCCGCTGTTTCAACGCCGACGGAGGTTTATGTGGGCTGCGATCCTGAAATAATGCGACTGTACTGGGAACTGTCAGATGAATATGCTTATACGGTAAAACAGTATAAAGAAACCTCTCTGGCGATTCATTCGCTTCAAGAGCAGGCCTCGTTAAGAGCGAGGCGAAAGATGTCCCTGCTGCGATTGCTTGAATCAAAAATTCTCCTTCGGGAAAAGCTGGAAAGTATCAAAAAAAGGCTGGATGATATCCAGCCGGATATGAAATCGGACGAAGGGGTAATATCAGCCGGTTTTATGATACATTTTGGCGTAAAGGCGATGATAGGCAACGCGATTATCTATATAAGAGACGATCTTGCCAACTGTGTACTGACTAATGTGGACGGCAAAATTAATATAGGCGTCAAAGTTTGAGGAGGTGATAGCGTTATGTCGTTAAGGCCTGTTGATATGCAAATGCCGGTTCAGCGAAGCGCTGACGCGATACAGGCGTCAAATAACGCCGCCCACCGGCCGGAATATCAGCGTCAGTGGTTTGCGGAGCGCCTGCGGCGTGAGGCCGAACATAATGAGAGGCATGTCCGTAAGTCCAATAAACCCGAAGAGGAGACTATCGATCGCGAAGAACGCGGGCGTTCCAAACACGAATCAAATAGGGAAAATAAAGAGAAAGAGAAGAAAAAGGCCGCTTTGGCCGCGTTTATGGGCGGAAGTTTATTAGATATACGGGTATAACCGCCCGGGAGAGGGTGTCGGATATTTTTACTTATGTTGTTTTGGGTTTCGTGATTATGGGAATCATAATCGTTCTCTTTACGTTTTCAAGCATAAAACAGACGGGCAGCAGAATCAATGAACGCCGCCAGTCGGAGGAATTTGCCATAAGGGCCATTAACGCCTCAATGTCGGAAGCGGATCAGACTATAGAAGAAATCAACAAGACTGCGCAGACGATCTTCGAGGAACTGGAAGATAAGCATCAGGAACTGCTTTTCCTTTATAATATGATTGAGGAACGCAAAAACGAAGAAGTCGGTCCGG
>JAITDJ010000194.1 GCA_031282635.1 Clostridiales bacterium | reverse complement strand
GGGACAACTACAACACAAATAGCGACAACAGCTTTTGTGCAGACCGCAATAAGCATTATTGACGGCGGGACGTTCTAAATGGCAGGCGATTACTGCTATAGGGGGAAGAAGGCTTGGCCACTACAATAAAATTGAAACGGGGGGCTGCGGCAAACCTGCCCACAGCGCCAGCAGAAGGCGAGCCGGTATTTGCCAAAGACACGGGGAAGCTGTATATAGGAGCCGGGACGGGCAAAGTGCTTATAAACCCGGGCGTTGTGCCCGGCGCGTGCGCGACCGCCGCGGCTACCGCCGCTAAGGTGGTTGCTATTTCAGGGTATACGCCGGCAGCTGGGGATATACTGGCCATTACGTTTACCAATGGTAATACGGCAAATTCACCTACTTTAAACATAAGCAGCGGCGGCGCGAAGCAAATCAGGCTGGCCGGGATTCAGCCCGCCGGGGCAAAGGGCATAGGACCCGCTTATTGCGAGGCGGGCGGGACTGTGTACTACTGCTATGACGGTACATACTATCAGCAGATCTCAAGCGGTTACGGATACAACCTTACCACAACTGCCACAATTTCTAAAACTATTGAAATCGCGGATTTACAGGCGGAAATAAACGCCTTGCCTAAAATTCTGCGGCATAACGTGACGTTAACAGTTAACGAAGGCGAAATAACAACGGCTATTACAATATCGGGTTTCTCGGGTGAGGGCGGGTATCTTACCATTAATGGCGCGAACGCCGCAAGTACGTATACTCATAAAGTGTTAAACGTCATAATTCAGCACTGCTCAACGACTATAATAACGATTCGAGGTATTACCGCCACGGCGGTTTCCGGAAATGCATTCTACTCCGTATATAACGACGGATATATTTATCTCTATATGTGCAATGCGATAGAGGGCGACAAAGCTACAGCCGCTTTCTATGGCATAAGACACGCGACGAACAGCGCTGTGATGTACTGCTCCAGCTGTGATCTTTCTAATAAGTTTTCAGCCTATTATTGTACTTTAGCTAAATTAGCTGTATACCTCCCTATAGGCGTTTCAAATAATCGTGGGTTTACTTCCGACATCGCGGATGTAAGAATCAGGTCGCTTAATACCCTTGAAGCTGACACCATGTATTATAAAGTTAACGGCGGGAGCATAATTGTGCCTTCGGGCGTGCCATGGAAAGCCGTGGATACTGCCGGCACGGGTCTTACCAAAAGCGCGGATAACACACTTGCGCACGCGAATTACGGCATAGCGGGGACATACACAAAAGTGACGACGAACGCCCAAGGGCATGTGACAAGCGGAACCTCGCCCACTACCCTTGCAGAATATGGCATAACCGACGCCGTGAATTTATCCGGCGGCACAATGACAGGCGAACTAATCAGTCAAGATATTAATATCGCGGATGGAGCTGTACTCAAGTACAATGGGACGACCATTATAGGCGACGACGGCGTAATAAGAGCATTGTATAATAATGACATCGCGGAATTATTCCCGCGCGGCGATGATGAAATAGAGCCGGGGGATGTGCTTGCGTACGACTGGCGAACAGATTCCGTTATAAAAGCGAGAAAAGCGGATAAAGTCATAGTCGGGGTATGCTCTGATACATATGGTTTCCTGCTGGGCGGGGATAAAAGTAACCGTGATAAATGCTTGGCTGTAGCTCTGGCAGGGCGTGTTGGCGTAAAAGTAACCGGGCATGTGAATCCGGGGGATATGCTGACAATATCGAATATCAGCGGCATAGCGATGCGAAAAGGAAAAGGCGGTTGTGTTATAGGCAAAGCTTTAGCGCCGCATGACGGGGATACTATTGATAGAATATCAATGCTGGCGGTGGTGATGTAATGGCGACGACAATACAAAGCGATAAAATTATAAGAACCGAATTTTTAGCCTTACAAAACCGCATAAAAGCGGAGCTGACCCGGCGCGGGCAAGCAAGTACCAGTAACGATTACCTCAACGAAGCGGCAGCCGGGAGTCAGATAAAAAAGGAACATTACGAGAAAATAGCGAAAAATGTACATATAGTAAACGCGAATGAGCCTTTTCCCGACTTAAGTTCGTCTGACGCGCTGACAGATAACGCGCTGGTAAAAGAATCGCACGTAGTCACAGCGGACGGATTTATTACCGCGCATGAAGCTAAAAATTTAGGTTCTACATCAGGCAGTGACTGCTCAAGCGGTTGTGTGGGAGCTTGCGTCACTGCTTGTAAAACTTTATGCACGGGTACGTGTACCGGCAGTTGCAGCGGCTGCAGCGGGACATGTAGCGGCGGCTGCAGCGGATGTAAGGGGACATGCGGAAATACCTGCGCCGGATCCGGATGCCTCCGCGGATGTGACAGTGGCTGCAGTAATACCAGTACAAACGCCACACCCGATTGCGGCACTTCTTGCAGCGGTGGCTGCGGCAATGGATGCAGCAAAATGTGCAGCGGCGGATGCTGGTCATGTACCAGCACTTGCAACGGTTGTTCCGGAACATCCAGATAGGCGGGAGAGTGATTTTATTGGATAGTGAATTAGAAAGATCCTTAGCTATTGCGGAGCTCATGTCTCTTGTCAGTATGCCTGAGGAATTTATCGAAAAGTATAAAACTGTTGAGCCTGAATTTGACAGTGAAAATATAGAAACACTGCTTAGGACAATAGAATCAAATTTTATGAGCGGGTATAAGGCCATTCCTCTGGAAGAAATATTTAAAGGCATTTACCACGACGATAACCGCGCTATATACAAAGCTAAATATCTTGAAGTTATAGCAAGCAGTGACCCGCCTGTGGAGAGGTATGAAGAAATATTGCCATACGCGCAAAGCAATGAAGAAAAATTAGAAGTTTTGGGAAAAATACTGCTTTTGTATTTAACCCAATACGACCCGGAGAAAATCAAGCCGATTATATCGCAAATAAAAGAATTGAAAGGCGAAGTATGATTTATCCTTTAGAAAAGCAATTCACAGATTCTTTTGTGCGCTTTTTAGACGGCCAGGGTGAGCATTTTCAAGGCGCAAATGGGTTTGCGGTTAAAACGATAACGTTTGTCGTAACCGAGGATTGTAATTTGCGATGTTCCTACTGCTACGAATGCAATAAGAATTATAGCACAGCAATGACCAAAGAAACCGCGCGGAAAGCGGTAGACACACTATTAAGTCAAAACACAATACACGACTACATAGATCCCAGCGGTGACGTAAGGGCCATAATTCTGGACTTCATAGGCGGGGAACCCCTGCTGCAGATAGAGTTGATTGATTATATTTGTGATTACTTCAAGTATCAGGTATATACGCGAAACCATCAATTTCAGAATTACATGTTCTCTATAAGCACAAACGGCGTGTTATATGACACGCCGGAAGTGCAGAAATTTATATTTAAAAATAGAGGCCGATTATCATTATCCATTACCATTGACGGTAATAAGGAACTACATGACTCATGCCGCCTTTTCCCTGACGGGGCAGGAAGTTTTGACACGGTTTTCCGTAATGTACAAAAGGCTGTAGAGCAAATAGGTCTGCAATCCACCAAAGTAACTATCGCTCCGGAAAATTTAAAATATTTATCCACAAGCATACCTTGGCTGATTGAGCAGGGGTTAAGGGATATACACGCAAATTGCGTGTATGAGGATGTCTGGAAACCGGAGCACGCTATGTTATTTTATTCTGAATTGATAAAGCTTGCAGACTGGCTCCTTGATGATAAGCGATATGAACGCTGCGGCGCGTCCCTATTCGCAGAATTCATTGGTAAGCCCCTGTCGCAGGAAGATAATCATAATTGGTGCGGCGGTACCGGTTTAATGCTTGCCATTGGTACAGACGGCAATTTGTACCCCTGTATCAGGTATATGCAGTATAGCTTACGAAATCAGTCGGAATTGAAGATAGGGAATATTGATAGCGGTATAACCGAATTCCAAGTAATTGATCGTTTAAGTGCTATTACCCGCCGTTCTCAATCCACGGACGAGTGCTTTAACTGCCCCGCCGCTTCCGGATGTGCGTGGTGCAGCGGCTACTGCTACGACGTCCACGGCACGCCTGATAAGCGTACTACTTTTATATGTCAAATGCACAAAGCGCGGGTACTGGCAAATTACTATTATTGGAACAGCGTATACGCGCTGGAAAATATGGATAAGCGCTTTGAGCTGTATCTTTCGCGCGAAGACGTTGATTTCATTACCGGCGGCCAGCCGATTAAGCGGAGGAAAAATATTTTATGATTATAATACAAGTTGTGCCTGAGCAAATGGTAATGCTTGAGAAAACACAATACGAGCTTAACGGGTTAGATGGGCTTTTAAAACAGCTAACAGAGATTAATGACTTCAATCCATCCATCGAAATGTATAAAACCCTGCTGCATGAGCGTCAGGAAAAATACGTGGAGCTGGAACTTATCAAGTCAGAACTGATGAGGGCGTATGTCGCACCTGAACTTGAAAACGACCAATCTTTTACCTGTGATTTCGACTTCTTACGCAGCCGGATATTTGTAGAAGTGGAGCAAGGAGCAGGCTCGTATGCCTAAAGCGTCCAGACTGGGAATCCGAAATAACCATAATTTTCAGGAGAAACAAATCTCTTCTTCCTGCGTCCTCGATGAGGTTCTGAATAAAACTGTAGAAGAACACATGAATGACAAAAATATACATATTAACGTGGACGATTTTTCTCACGCCGCCTTTACCGGTGATTACGAAGATTTAAGTAACACTCCGGATATTGAAGAAATTATTAATACTACTGTTGACGCCAAAGAATATATTACTCTCGGCATAGGGGCAGTACCGGACGGCTCCACAATATTTTTGAAAACAAAGCAGTCTGAATAGTCGCTCATGACGCGCTCTCACCGCCTGACAGCGGGACGCTTTACCCGCCGTGCCTGACGACGGAAATAAAAATTTGGGGGTAATACTTAATGCCTTACGATAATCTAAACATTGATTTTCTGGTAAATGTTGGAGGTACATACAAGAAATACAACTTCTCCACAATTGCCGAACTCGTACAAATGACAGATGGCACTTCTGTACAAGCAGCCATTGATTCTATTATGACTGATATGGATGCCACGCAACATGTAATATTCGTTGCGGACATTGATGCCCGTGATGAGCTTACGCCCAAAATTGGCGATTTAGTCTATGTTATAGACGCCAGCGACGATTCTACTGTGACCGAAGGCTGGGCGAAATACCTCTGGGAGGGAACCGAGTGGCTGAAGACCGCCGAAGGTGAATCCCTTGACGTTTCCCTCAATTGGGCTGACATACTCGGAAAGCCCAGCTCGACGGTCAGTCAAATTGATGCTGCGGTCGCCAATAGTCACACGCACACAAACAAGACGGATTTGGACAAGTTTTCCGAAGCCGACAGTGTACTGCAATACGATGGCGTTCCGGTGCAGCTGGGCCCACTGGTTGTCGTGTCCGCGGATGAGCCGACAGACCAGCCGGAAAGCGGTATCTGGCTAAGGCCGATAGAGACAATTATCGAAGACTAAGAAATAAATAACACTCCCGCTTTCAGGCGGCGGGAGCGCGTCATGAAAAAATAAAACGAGGTGGTACTAATGCCTTACGATATAAAAATAAAAGATCAAGGACAGTATCGACAAGTGCTTGAGCGAAACGGGGTCGTGAAAGCGACATGCTCGACCGCCGCCGCCACGGCGGCTAAAGTCGTTACTATCAGCGGCTATGCCCTTACTGTCGGCGATCTTTTCGCTATTCAGTACACCTTAGGCAGCACGGCCAGTAAACCTGCTCTAAATATCAACGGAGGCGGCGCTAAACAAGTACGATTAGGCGGCGCTCAACCCACGGGGGCGAGCGGGACAGGCGCGGCGTACTGCGCGGCGAACGGGGTTGTGATGTATTATTATGACGGCACTTACTTCCATCAGCTTGGCAGCAATGATATTACGGACGCGAATACATCCAGCATATTTAACCTCTATAGCACATCGACAAGTCAGTTTATAATACAGAATCAAACCGTGGATGTCAGCGGCACTAACTACTATCCTTTTGTAGGGCTGACCGCAGACGGAACAATTGAAAAAGTAACTGCTACTTCATCCGCTAATGCGGAAGGCGCAAGAGTTTTTACCAGCGTACCCCTGTCACTGATTGAGAGCATATTCTTTATCAGCAATTCAACGGGCGCTTGGACGCCTAGCGGCATTGAAGCCACCGGCGCGTTCAGCCGCCTTCAAATAGGGGCGGCGAACTGGAAATACGCCATAGGCCAGTATTATGATAAAAGCGGCGCGTTGACAGGCAATGCCGTGACCACTGACCTTGTCCAGACGCCGGTATACATTGGCGGGGTTCTTTCCGGCGATTCATACTTTATCCCGTCTGAGTATTCGCTTACACCACGCGACACAAGTCTTGTATATAAGCGAATCGGGTATTTTACGACCGTGGGATATCTTTATCTTACCGAGTTTCAGCCTGTATTCGTTTATATCAATGGGAAGTGGGAAAACAGAGGGCAGTATAATCCGATAAAGTCGAATTGCCTGGCTGTGATTGATATTGACACGGATGAGTTTTATAGAAAGCTTGCAAGTAACGAATTAGATAACTGCGTTTATAAATTCACAGAAATATCTGATAAAGGATCTATTGAGGACATAGGGGTTTGCGCCACAAGTTACATGGGCAGCCAATTGTCAATAGCGATTACGGGAAACACCGTCTGGATGGGTTGCGGTTACTTAAACGTTGGATTAATCTCGGAAATTGTAAAAATAGACACGTCCAGCGACATTGTTACATCCATAAGCGTAGGGTCATTAGCTTACTGGGGGCTCAATTCAACGATAAAAACGGATGACGGGATTATATATATGTCAAGTTACGTTTTATCAGACGAACCGCAATTTCTCATGATAAAAGACGACACTATTTCTGTCTTATCCATAGATCCCGGGATAACAGCACGATGGGGCGAAAAATGCTCATTCGCGGTTGGAAATCGGGTGTACTTTTTAGCTTGTAGTTATTTGACTAAAGGCACGGAAACATCAGCCCCAATAATAACTATTGAGGATGGCGTTATAAGTCTAATACCGATGCCTGCAACTAGCGACAATTACATAGCCAGGCAATGGGGTTATTATTCAGGATCATATCAAGATAATTTAAACGCGCCATTGGTCGTGACGACAAGTCAAGGTATGTATTTACAGCATAATGGAACATCGGGTATTGTTTACGTGAAAGGCACGGAGGCCCAGTATATTGGCTCTGGAGATAACTTGTCACGTTTCGCGTCGCCCGTCATAAATGATGTTGTTTATTTGTTTCCGTCTGAGGAAACAACATCTAATACAGTAAGAATACTGGACGATGGCAGCATCAGCACAGTAACTCTGCCATTCAGGGGTGGAATTAGCTATTCTTACAGGTATAATTATTCTTTTACAGAATCTTGTTACGGAAAAGATCTAAATGGTGACGCTTATATTATTTACTCGTATACAGAAAACAGTTCAGGGACCCCTGCGGTACTCAAAATATCAGGAAACACTATAACCAATATTTCTACTGTCAGTAGGCTGGAAGATATTCGGAATTTTTGGGTATATCTTTACACGGACCAATCAAATAACGTCTATTTCTACTCAATATACAATACATCGCCCATCACGCCTTGTGTGTGTGTAATAAACGCAATGACGGATGAAGTAAAATTTATAAATTACTCTGGAGGTTATTTGTTCCCAAAGACTGCATTTAATAAAGACGATGCAGTTTATTGTATAAATTACTTCAATGGCCTCAACAATTTAGTCAAAATTCAAGGTAATACGCTGTCGTCAGTTCTTAATCTGCCTGTGACATTTGGCGGCTCACCGAGGGGAAAAGACTGTGTTAAAATCGGCGAACAATATTTTACCCAAGGATACAGTGAGTACGTGGAATTTAATGAAATCATGGCTAGAAAGATACCGTACACGAATCCTGAAATTGCTAGGAGTACGTGGAGAATTCCTGTAGTAGGTGACAAAGCCTATATTGGGGCGTCAGTAAATAAAGTCGTCCAAAAATACTCTCTCGAGCCAATTATTGAATACAACTTAACTGCTGATAATACTATTCTTTGCACAAAGAAGGTTAGATAATGACTGATATTATGTCCGTCTGGTTTGGGACAAAAGAGGAACATAACGCCATCAAAGAAAAAAATAAGTCAACACTTTACATTGTAGTCACCGACGCCAATCACGGCTCCATAGGTGTAATATAATATGAGGTTTTATCATACCTTCTGGAGCCGTCCGGCGCTTGAGTCCAACCGCTGGGCCATAAAAGGGCAATACTATATGTCTCTTATCCATACCGCGCTTTCCGTAGCGTACATGAAATTGCTAGGGCAGGAGATTGTGCTGTACACAGATACAGCGGGCAAAGCATTATTGGACTGCTTGCCTTACGACGTTATTTATACCACATTGGATAGTAATAGAGCGCCGATTGTCTTTTGGGCCTCCGGTAAATTTCATGCGATGAAAGCGGAGCCAGTAGATTCAGTACATATTGACACGGATTTTTGGGTTAAGTCGGATAATATTTTAAATGTTATCCGCGATAACCCTGTAGTATTCCCACACAGAGAATTGACAACTGAATACACTGGAGCCGTAAAGGCCGTAACCCATGCGCTGAATGAAACAGGTACGCAGCATACATTTACCGGCGCAGAAAAGAAATCAATCAATATGGGCCTGATTAAGCTTGATAATCCCACGCTTCGCAACGCATTTATTCATCACTACTGGCGGCTTATGCATGGACTAATTCAGAGCCGGCGGTATATGTACAGCCTTAGCAACCCGCAGGGCGGATCTATAAACAGCCCCGATTTAGTGATTGAGCAGCTATTAATGACTAAGCTTTTAGAGCAGACCAATGTCAAGCCGAAATTCCTGATCCCTTTAAGCGGTCTCGAATACACAAATACTAAGGAAATAGGTTTCTGTCATTTACTGGCCTATGACAAATACTTGAAAATACCGGAGGAATTGAAAAGGCTGAAAGAATTGGATAAAAAGATATATATCGCTGTATTAAAAAGGTACGAGGATATGAGGTTTAATCTCTTGAATTTAACTCTATAAGGAGATTACATTAAAACCGCGCTGAAAATAATATTTTTTTGCGCGGCTTTTTATAAAATTTGGGGTGATACATCATGGAACTACAAAATTTTCTTACATTCATACAAGACTACGGTGTATCTTTGGTAATTTGCGCCGTTTTCATATACGCGTCTATCCACTTGATTAATCTCGGTCTGGATTTTCTGAAATCAAAACTCGATATAAATCAATTCGAACAAAGAAATTTTGATAAAAAAATTGAAATTGATTACAATATCCAATTGATTTTGACAAAAGCGCTGGCGGAAACCAGCGGGAACCGAATAACTGTCATGGAGTATCATGATCACATTAAAAATATCGGCCATGTTTCATCCTATTACATGACCTGTGTTCATGAGGTATACAAAGACGGTCTATTCCCCATAAGCAGCAAGCTGGATAAGATACCTACGTCTTTGGTATCAAAATTTTTACTGGATTTAATTCGTAACCCCTATGTGATTATAAACGAAGCTAACTTTGGGCAATCGGAAGAGGGAAACATCCTTTTAATCGCGCAAGCAGAAAAACAAGCCTTATGTGTGCCGCTAAAGGATGTACACGGCGGGGCGATTGGGTATCTATCCTTGAAGAAAGACGAAGGATTCAGTGAGATTGACATAAGCGTCATGAAGGACGTGTCTGTAAAAATTGGCTCTATGATGAGTATGTTCAAGAAAGGAGCGGGGAAATGAGTTTTAGAATGTTTTTTCATAAGCACAGATTCATCAGTATATCCATTGGCATTTTATTATTGGCTTATTTAATTACCGTGTATGCGGTAATCCCAAACGTTAGTAATCAGAAGATAAGGCAGTACATCGTGACGGTCACTGACAAAGTAAAAGTGAATAGTACGTACCTGATCTACGCAGAAAACAGCAAGCAGTATATATTTGAAAACACTGACTCCCCTTCGCACGGGAAATATAACGACGATGAGATACAATCTGAAATAGTCCGGGGAAGAAAGTATATTTTAACCGTTGTGGGATACTGGATACCCCTATTAGGACGATACCCGAATATTCTTGACTATCAGGAGGTGATATGGGATGCCGCAAGTTGATTTGACGGAAGAACAAATAAAACGGCTGGTATCAAGCGCGACCACTATACCCGCTCAACCCGCGCAGTCAAAAGCATACGTACAAACATCAAAAAAACTACAATACATAGATCGCGGGCTGTTTGTATGCGTCATACTTTGCGCCGTCATTATGGCTTTTATCGACGCGGAAATATCAGACAGACTATTTGAGATATCGAAATTTGTCGCGGCGGCCATGGGAATAGGCACTGTTGGGTACCTTGCAAATTCGGCTGTTGAAAAGAAAGCCACCGCGCGAGTGGAAGAAAGCCGGTATACAGCGATATATCAGCGCGGACGGGATTATCAAAGCAGCCAGGATTATCAGGACGGTGATTTGTAATGAAACACAATATTCAAGACAGACTGCTGACGCCCGGCGCATCCCATGGGCGCAACGGGCGTAAGATGATACCGAAGGGCATCGTTATACACTATGTAGGCAATCCGGGAAGCACTGCCGAGGGTAACCGGAATTACTTCGAAAGTGGCTCCGGCGGGAATTTCGTTTCCGCGCACTATGTGATCAGCTTGCAAGGCGAAATCCTCCGCTGCGTGCCTGACAATGAGTGCGCCGCGCACGCCGGGCGCGCATATGGCGCGAAGTGGCGGGCTATGGCCCCATACAATAACAGCAAATACATAGGGATAGAATGCTGCCATCCCGATGCAGAAGGAAAATTCAGCGGGGAAACGGCGTCTGCACTGATAGATCTGTGCGCAGAACTATGCAACAAGCATAAACTCAACCCTGAAACCGATATTCTCCGGCACTATGACGTATCGGGCAAATGCTGTCCAAAATACTATGTCGAAAATCCCGCCGCGTGGGCCGCGCTGAAAGAGGATATTTTTAGAGCGTATAAAGGTGAATCCATTCAGGAACCGCCGAAAAAATATAATAACCCGCCTGTCTATAACTCGCCTGCCTATACGCCGCCGGTCTATACCCCGCCGGTCTATACCCCGCCCGTTCATACTCCGTCTTCGCCCGCTGCTGACGAGGGTATTCCTATTCTCGCGCCGCCTTCCGTCACCATTGCGCAAATGAGGACATGGGCGCGGAATAAAGGCGCGGCTGAATTCTGGGTTAGCCTGGCTGACGACTATTATGACGTGTGCCGCGGATTGGGCATTGACCCTGCCGTCGCTTACGCGCAGTCGGCGCTGGAAACGGGATACGGCAATTTCCCCGGCTCAATCCTCGACGCGTCCTGGCATAACCTCTGCGGCTTAAAAACCGCTAAAGGCGGAGGGAATAACGACCCAAGCGCGCATCAGGAATTCCCGTCATGGGATGAGGGACTGCGCGCGCACATAGACCACCTTGCTTTGTATGCCGGCGTCAGCGGATACCCAAAGGCAGACACACCGGATCCGCGCCATTTTCCTGAAATTTTCGGAAAAGCAAAAACAGTAACCGGGTTGGCGGGCACGTGGGCGACTGACGCGCAATACGCTGTTAAGCTGGACAAGATGATTAGTTCTATGCGCGCCGTTAAAGCGGATAACAAGCGTCCTGTTCCTATACAGACTTTACCGCCGATAGAAGCGCCGGCGGAAGAGATACCGTCTGATTGGGCGAGGGACGCTTGGAAATGGGCAAGGGAGCATGGATACTGTGACGGCGCGAGACCGCACGAAGCCGCGACCAGAGAGGAAGTAGTAACGATTTTAAGGAGGATTTATTTATGAGCAGCCCGGATTTATATACACGTGAAAAAATGGAAGCTGTTGACGTGATTGAAGCGTTAGGTTATTCAGAAGGATTTTGCATAGGCGAGATTATCAA
>JAITDJ010000120.1 GCA_031282635.1 Clostridiales bacterium | reverse complement strand
GTCGCCATAATGGCGGATTCCACATCGCGCTGGGCGGAGGCCCTTCGCGAACTCTCCGGCCGTCTGGAGGAAATGCCTGCGGAGGAAGGGTTCCCCGCTTACTTGGCGTCACGCCTGTCCGGTTTCTATGAACGCGCTGGATATGCCGACACGTTGAGCGGCAAAGAGGGTTCCGTGACGATCATCGGCGCTGTGTCGCCGCAGGGCGCGGATTTTTCGGAGCCGGTAACCCAGAATACCAAGCGGTTTGTGCGCGTGTTCTGGGCTCTTGACCGCTCTTTGGCGTATGCCCGTCATTTTCCGGCTATTCAATGGCTTACCAGCTACAGCGAATACCTGGATGATATGGAAGACTGGTATAATGAGCATGTAGGCAGCGATTTTTTGATCCATCGGAAGAATATATTGCGCATTTTGTACGATGAAAGCGAGTTAATAGAGATTGTCAAACTGATAGGATCGGATGTGCTGCCTGACAGCCAGCGGCTGACGCTGGAGATCGCCCGCGTTATAAGGCTGGGTTTTGTGCAGCAGAACGCGTATCACAGTTTTGACACTTACGTGCCGTTTGAAAAACAACTCCGTATGATGGAAATCATATTGCGCCTGAACGATCGCTGTAAAAAACTGATCGGGCTGGGTATACCTATGAACGTGCTGAAGGCCGAGGATATATTTGAGAAGGTCATATCAATTAAGTATAATGTCGGTAACGATGAACTGGGCGTGCTGGACGGATATTTCAAAGATATTGACGCGTTTTACGAAAGACTGTATGAGAAAAACGCTTAAGGGGGGCCGTTTGTGGAATATATAGGGTTAACTGAGATACGCGGCGGTTCCCTGATTGTGCTGGAGGGCGTCATCAGTCCTTCGTACGAGGAAGTCGTCAGCATTCGGGTGGACGGATATAAGGAAAAGTTGGGCCGTGTGGTGCAGATTTTCGGGGATAAGGTTATTATTCAGGTATTTGAAGGCGCCGGCGAATTGACGCCGCATAATACGGTCACTCGATTTACCGGAAGACCCATGGAAATAAAACTGTCGGAAGAGATCCTGGGACGGGTTTTCGACGGCCTCGGAAGGCCGATAGACGGAATGGGTGATGTATTCGCCGAATGCCGTCGTGATATAAACGGGAAAGCCATAAATCCTGTTTCACGCGTATATCCGCGAAATTTTATACAGACGGGTATATCGGCCATAGATGGGCTGGCCACGCTGATCCGCGGCCAAAAGCTGCCTATTTTTTCCGGTGACGGGCTCCCGCACGATCAGCTGGCCGCTCAGATAGTGCGTCAGGCCTCGCTGGGCCTGGGTTCCGGCGATAACTTCGCCGTGGTGTTCGCGGCGATGGGCGTTAAATATGACGCTGCCGATTATTTCCGCCGCTCGTTTGAAGACAGTGGGGCTATAGAGCGCGTGGTCATGTTCCTGAATCTGGCGAACGACCCTGTGGTGGAACGTGTAATAACGCCGCGCGCTGCGCTGACCGCCGCGGAGTACCTGGCTTATGAGAAGGGTATGCATATTCTGGTCATCCTGACGGATATGACATCGTACGCCGAAGCGCTGCGTGAGATTTCATCATCCCGCGGAGAGATACCGAGCCGGAAAGGGTATCCCGGGTATTTATACTCCGAACTGGCCTCATTGTTTGAACGCGCCGGCATAGTGAGGAATGGGACGGGTTCAGTGACGCAGATCCCGATTTTAACGATGCCCAATGATGATATTACGCATCCGGTTCCCGATTTGACCGGTTATATAACCGAGGGACAGATCGTGCTGGAGCGCGGCGTCCATCAAAAGAGCGTATACCCGCCGATAAATATACTGCCATCGCTGTCGCGCTTAATGAAGGACGGAATAGGGGAGGGCTATACGCGCAAGGATCACCCCGACCTGGCCAATCAGATATTTTCTTCCTACGCCCGCGTAAACGATGTGCGCGCGTTGGCGTCGGTTATAGGTGAGGATGAACTTTCGGATTTAGATAGACGTTATATAGAGTTCGGTTCCATGCTGGAAACACGATTTATTAATCAGAGCCGGTATGAGAACCGGAATATGGCTGAAACCATCCAACTGGGTTGGGAGATACTGGGTCTGTTGCCGCGTTCAGAGCTGGATCGCGTTAAGACGGAGCTGCTGGACGAGTATTATAAGCCCAGGGCCATAAATGATTTTTAGAGGGTAAGCGTATGGATCAAACACTATTTCCCACCAAAGGCAACCTGATACTCGCGAAAAACACGCTCGCTCTCTCCAAGCAGGGGTATGAACTGATGGATAAGAAGCGCAATGTATTAATCCGCGAGATCATGGATTTGAACGCGCGGGCAAAAGACATACAGGAAAGCATAGACCGCGTGTTTTCACAGGCGTACGCCGCTTTACAGAAAGCCAATATTGAAATGGGCATCAGTAATGTGGAACGTTTCAGCTTCGGAGTGCCGCGGGAAAATACCATCCGCGTCAAGTCGCGCAGTATTATGGGCGTGGAAATCCCGCTGGCGGAGTACGACAACAGCACCCGCGACATACCCAATTTCGGGTTCGGAAATACATCATCCTCTTTGGATGAGGCCTACCAAAAATTCAACGAGGTCAAAGACCTCATCATTACCCTGGCTTCTATTGAAAACTCCGCGTACAGACTGGCTGTAAACATTAATAGGACTCAAAAACGCGCCAACGCGCTGAAGAACGTTACAATACCCAAATATGAGAGACTGGTTAAAACTATTTCGGAAACGCTGGAAGAACGCGAGAGGGACGAGTTTACACGATTGAAGGTCATTAAGAGGAAGAGGTGAAATGCTAATGATAATGAGCATGAGATGGTTCGGAACGGGATATGACGCCGTAAAACTCTGGCAGATACGGCAGACGCCCGGCGTTACGGCGGTTATTGCCACTCTGTACGGCGCGCAGCCCGGTGAAATGTGGGCCGCGGAAGACATTGCCGCGCTGAAATCGGAAGTTGAGGAAGCGGGGCTGTTTATCGCGGGTATCGAAAGCGTGAACATACACGACGCTATAAAGACAGGGGAATCGGAACGCGATCAGTATATTGAAAACTATATTACGACCTTGGAACGCTTGGGCCAGGCGGACATACATTTGGTATGCTATAACTTTATGCCGGTTTTCGACTGGACGCGCAGCGATCTGACTAAGGTACGGCCTGACGGCAGCGCCACATTGGCGTATGATCAGAGAATTATAGACGCGATTGACCCGGACGAAATGACCAGGTCAATAAAAGCGCAGTCACAGGGTTATGTGCTGGCCGGGTGGGAACCGGAACGCCTCGCCCGGCTGAAAGAACTCTTCGCCATGTATAAAGAAGTGGATGAAGAGAAGCTGTTCGCGAACCTCGTCTATTTTCTGAAAGCCATTATGCCTGTATGCCAGAAATATGATATTTACATGGCCATCCACCCGGATGACCCCGCATGGCCCGTATTCGGGCTGCCGAGAATTGTCCGTGACAAGGAACGGCTGCTGCGTTTAATGAAAGCCGTGGAGGACCCGCACAACGGCGTGACCCTTTGCACGGGCAGCTTAGGGACGAACCCCGAAAACAATATCCCCGATATAATAAAATCGCTTAAGGGCAGAATACCGTTCGCGCATGTGAGAAACCTGCTGCACACAGCCCCAGGCGTTTTCGAGGAGTCCGCTCATTTGTCCTCCGACGGCTCTATGGATATGTACGCCATAGTAAAGGCGCTGTATGATTCGGGGTTCGACGGCGTAATCCGTCCGGATCACGGCAGGGCCATATGGGGAGAAACCGGCATGCCGGGTTATGGCCTGTATGACCGCGCACTGGGGGCCGCTTATTTAAACGGGCTTTGGGAAGCCGTCAGTAAAGGAGAATCCCGCTGAAAATAAAATGTTTAAGATATCTCCTCTACAGCCGCAAAAATCTCTGAAGTATATCGCAGACGTTCTCCGCCATCGGCAGATCGGGCATTTCGCAGAAAATCCGGATTAACGGCTCTGTTCCGGAAAATCGCCCGATAATCCAGCCGCCGTTTTTAAAATACACCTTACAGCCGTCCAAGTATGACACGTGATCGATTTCCAGGCTGAAATCGGGCAATTTTCTGTCTTCCATCAGTACCCGCATAATCTCCGCCTTACGCTCGGCGGAGAATTTGAAGTCGCGCTCCTCCATTTCCAAGCTGCCGAAATTCTCTGTAATTTCTTTATAAAAGTCCGAAAGTTTCATGCCGGTTAACGCAATCAGTTCCACCAGCAGCGCCGCTGCGTATATGCCGTCCTTGCCTTGAATATGCCCCCGCACCGTCAGCCCGCCGGAAGACTCGCCGCCGATGACCGCGTTGGTTTCGGCCATTTTAGATGAGATATGCTTAAACCCGACCGGAACCTCATAACAGGTTTCGCCGAACTTCTCAGCTATCTTATCCAGCATATGCGTGGTGGCTGCGTTTCGCACCACAGCGCCGCGCCAACGCTTTACCTTCAGCAGATAGTAATACAGCGTTACAAGGATTTTATTGGGATGCAGGAATTCGTTTTTATCGTCTATAACCCCCAGGCGATCGGCGTCGCCATCGGTCGCGATACCTATGTCGCAGTGATGTTCTTCCATGTAATTAGACAGGAAATTCAGGGTTTTGATATTTGGGGCGGGCAGCCGACCGCCGAACAGAGCGTCGCGCCGCTCATTTATAACGTCCACAGTGCAGCGCGCGGTCATTAGAACGGTTTGCAAGGCGGTTTTGGATACGCCGAACATAGGATCCAGCACGACTTTCAGATTTCTCGCGCGAATAGCGTCCACGTTGATCTGACGCAAAATGCTGTCCACATACTCGTTCATCGGGTTAATTTCCTCGACCATGCCTTTGCGTCTGGCCTCTTCATAGTCTACGGACTTAATCTCGTCCGGTTTTACCGCGTCAATGTATCGCTCAATCTTCTTTGTCAGTTCTTCGCCGGCGTCGCGGCCGCCCTTCATGAATAGTTTTATGCCGTTATATATCGCAGGGTTATGACTGGCTGTTACCGCCATGCCCAAAAATGCGCGGTAGTAGTTCACCGTGAACATAATAAGCGGCGTGGGCGCCTCAAAATTGATAACCTTGCAGGGCACGCCGTACCCGACCATAACCTCGGCGGCCCACTTGGCCGCGACTTCGGACAGAAAGCGCCTGTCATACCCGATAATAAATCCGTTGCCCGCTTCATCGTGGTCAATCATTTTAGCCGCGGCGGCTGCGGTCAAAATACGTACATTTTCTTTTGTAAACCCGTCGGCGATTATGGCGCGCCATCCGCCTGTTCCGAAACGAATCATAATTCCGCCCCTCCGCGCTATCCCATTATAACCCTGACTTGAACAACCTCTCCGGCGCCGCGAACCGGAATATGATCCGTTTCCTCACCGTCCACATAAATCTTTGAAACGCCTTTGCTGACATGCTTGTGGTTTTCCACTGTTATTTCATAACGCGCGTCCCGCCATACGCGCGAAACGCTGAATCCATCCCACGCCGGCGGTATGCATGGATCCACATCCATCCTGTCATAACCCGGCCGGACGCCCAGCAGGTAATGCGTGGCGGCAAAGTACGCCCAGCCGCCGCTGCCAGTCATGAACGGATGGTTAGCGCGGCCATGCGAGGCGTGTTCCTTACCCATAATAAACTGGCAGTATGAATACGGTTCGGCGCGCCGGATTTCAATAAGATCATTCTGGTTATACGGCAGCAGCGCGTTATAATAGCGCATGGCGCGTTCGCCGTTGCCTATTACGGCTTCCGCGCACCACACCCACGGGTTAGGGTGTGAAAAAATAGAGCCGTTCTCTTTAACGCCCGGATATACCCGCGTGACAAAACCAATTTCGTCATCCCGAACAGTATAGGATGGCGCGTTGATCATCAGGCCATAGTCTGTATATAAATACTTGTCAACAGCGTTCAACGCGTCCCGCGCGCGATCCCCGCCGGCCAGCCCTGACAGGACGGCCCATGAATTGCTCTCTATATGAACCATACCCTCGCTGTCCAGCCGCGAACCAATTTTACGTCCGGACGCGGTAAAACCCCGGATGAACCATTCCCCGTCCCAAAGATGTTCGTCGCAGGCGCGTTTTACGCGTTCAGCCATTGTTGTGTATTTAACCAGATCGGAATCCGGGCCGTGCGTATATTTAATTATGTCTATGAAATGATTTATTGCCCAGTAATGCAGAAATGATACCATAGCGCTTTCGCCGCCGCCCAGGTTCAGACAGTCGTTCCAGTCCGCCCGCAGTCCTTTGCATATGCCGTCCGCGCCTGTCTGCGCGTCGGAAAAATCCAAGATACGCTTTATATGCTCATACACGCTGGCCTCGCCGCCATCCGCGAACGTGACCGTTTCATTCAGAAACTCCGTATCGCCGGTTTCCTTAATATATTCCGCAATTGTGCCTGTCAGCCACAGCGCGTCGTCGGAACAGGCGTCGTCAACGCCGTGAATAAGCGCCTCTTTCCATGTATCAGGCACAATGGTAGGGGACTTGAACGACTCCGCTTTATAATGGGGGTCAAACCACTCAGGCTGAAATAAATGCAGACCGTAACCGGCGTTTGTAAGGCCGCGCAGCAGTTCGATTATGCGGCGCCGGCATTTTTCCGGGTTGGAATGGATAACGCACATAGCGTCCTGCGACGTGTCGCGATAACCCAGCCCTGTGCGCCCTCCAACCTCGATAAATGAAGCGAAACGCGAGAACATGATATTAACTTCCGCCTGGTATAGGTTCCAGATATTCAGCGATGTGTTCATACCTTCGTTGGGCGTGTGAACGCGTTGCTTCGCCAGCTTTTCATCCCAAAATGCGGCCAGGCTTTTAAAGGCCGCGTCCACATTATTCAAAACGGAATATTTTTGCCTTAGGTTCAAACCTTCTTCCGGCGAGCCGTCGCCCAGCATAAAGATAAGCCTCGCCTGCCCGCCGGGCTCAAGGGTCACGCGCTTGTGGAGCGCGGCGCAGTGATTGCCGCACTTCTCAAAACTGCCAAAGCATTCTCCGCGTTCCACTGCCAGAGGAGCGCGTTCGTTTCGGTAAGCGCCTAAAAAAGCGTCGCGCAGGCAGTCAAACCCGTCCGGACTGAAATTCCCCGCAAACCACTGATAAGCGCCTTCATAAAATAAATTATACTCAATAACGCCGTTTTTGTACTCAGAGCCGGAACAGTATAAGCTCATCTGAAAATTTTGATTGTCCATGTCAATAAAGTGAAAGGAAAATTCGATATACGAAAAAACGCTGATCCTGCGCGCGCGACCGGAAATGTTTTTTAAGACGACGTCCCAAAGCTCCACAGGCTCGCCCAGAGGGATAAAAATGGTCTGCGCAGCCGTAACGCCGTTGTAATCGCACTCGTACTTACTATAAGACAAGCCGTGCCGGCAGATATACCGCGCCTTGCTCAAATCTTTGGCGGTAGGCTGCCATGACACGCTCCAGTACTCCCCTGTGTCGTCATCACGGATATACACGTAGTGCCCCGGCGTTTCTATCGGCGCGTTTGGCCTGAAACGCGTTACGCGATGGTTCTGCGGGCTTTCGCGGAACATATATCCGCCGGCTGTTTGACTTAAGACCGCGCACATATCATTCACCCCGATGTAGTTAGTCCACGGAGTCGGCGTATCTACGCGATCAATTACATATTCACGGTTATCGTTATCAAAATATCCGTATCGCAAAAATTTGACCTCCTATGTCTTTATCCGCATAATATATATGTTACAATAAAGTAGCTATGAACCATTCAGCGTCAGTTTTACTGATTATACCGTAATTAACTAAACTATATATCAGGAGCGAATCGCTGTCTTTCTGTTTGGTTTTAAGAGCGTTAGCCATTTCTTGTACGGCATGGCCGCGCAGGTATTCGCCTGCAGTAAATGTTGATTCGTCGAACAGGTTGAACAACCCTGCGTCAATGCCTTTTTGTTTTGTATAGCTTGCTCATAAATAAAATCGCCTTTAGCTTCTGAGTACCCCAGAACCCGTAATAGCAGAGCTGTAAATTCTTGAAATGTAACGGACCTATCCGAGGCAAACAACGTATGCTCATTGTTGACGCCCGTAGTAATACCTGCGTTAAACGCATACGCCGCATACCTGTCGCCCCACACGGGTGGGTATATCAGTAAATGGGTTGGCGCCGGTATAGGTTTTAGATACATCCTCGCAGCCCATTAACCGGATTACTAACGCAAGAGCCTCCAAACGAGTGAGATATTGCTGAAAAAGATAGAATCATAGCTATGGTTGATAAAAGCGATACGCACTTCCTCAAGCTTACCCCTCCATGTTTGCGCGTCAATTATGTTCACAACTAGCCGGTTTCTTTCGTGTATGTTCATCCAGCCAACAAAGCGGCCAGCGGAGGGAATAAAACCAAAAACAGCAATATATTTATGGAGATAACATTCAATGCGAACTGCTTCTCCGCCTCCGCTTCATCTTTAATCAACGCCGCGCCCACAAAAAACGGCGGCAGCATGAACATAGCGTATATAGATACAGTAAAAATATTTTGCAGGCCCGGTAATAACGCTCGCGTAAGCGAATGCGTAAAAAAGGCGAAGCATAACAGAATCGCAAGCCTGGACAGTGATACGGCCAACGGCTTTTTTAACCCTCGGGCGTAAATTTTCAACTCATAGCCAATTACCAGGCACATCATGGGCGTGGTTAACGCCCCCAGCAAGGATGCGGCTTCAAGTATGGCGCCGAAGAGCGGAATCCCGAGCAGGAACCCCGCGGCGCCCGTTCCCTTCAGCGATACAGCCAGCACGGAAGCCCACACATAGGAATTTCTCAAAAAAGAGGCTATAAGCGTCTTAGCGGCAAACTTTTCCCCGCTGTTCAAAATTTTCATAAACGTTACGAAAATAAGCGCAAAAAATGCTGTCTGACCTAAATCCATCAGTACGATAGGATAAATATTACTTTTCCCAAACATAACGGCTAATACGCCGTAACCCATCATACCATTTTCAAAGCTGGTGTACAATACGGGGAAATATGGATTTTCAATACGCAAGGCCCGCTTTATAACCATGCCGGCCAATAACAGCAATATGAGACTGATAAATACCAGCAGCGGCAAAAGCAGATATTCGGCCTTAAAGTCTAAATCCAGCAGTGACAGGAATATCACAATGGGCAGTGTGATATTGACCGCCGTTTTCTTAAACCCGGCAATGGCTTCGGCGGGCAGATACCCATATCGCCTGAACGCCATGCCCAGAAGTATAAGCAGTATAATGGGTAAAATTTTAATTACTATTTCAACAGGTCCAATAGACATATCTATACCGTTTCAAGTTTAATTACCAGGCGCGCAAAAAGAGCCTCGGCAAGTGTCTTCTCTATCATACAACCTCCCTTACCCACCCGAACGGGTCGGGCAATCGCCCATATTGTATCCCTGTCAGTTGATCATATAAGCCCCGCGACAGTTCGCCGATGCCCGCGCCGGCTATTATACGTTCCCTGCCTTTCCAGCTCAGCGACCCAATAGGTGAAATAACAGCCGCGGTACCGCTGCCGAAAGCTTCCTCCAACAGCCCGCTTTCCTGCGCCTCCAGCAGTTCGTCCACGCTTACGCGGCGTTCGGATAGTGGAATGCTCTTACGTTTAACCAATTGTATGACAGAATCACGCGTAACGCCGGGCAGGATGCTTCCGGAAAGCATTGGGGTAACCACTTCGCCGTTTATCTTAAAGAATACGTTCATCGTGCCGACTTCCTCAATATACCTGCGCTCTACGCCATCCAGCCACAGCGCCTGCGTAAACCCGTTCGCCTGCGCCTTTTCCTGCCCTTTCAGGCTGATAGCGTAATTGGCCGAACCTTTTGTGAAGCCGATGCCGCCGCGCACCGATCGCACATATTCGTCTTCTATCACAATTTTAACGGGGTTAAGACCTTCTTTGTAGTAAGCGCCCACCGGTGAGAGTATAATCATAAATTTATACCGACGCGACGGATGAACACCCAGCGCGCACTCCGAGGCGAATACGAACGGCCTGATATACAGGCTCGTACCGTCCAGCGACGGAACCCAGTCCCCGTCTGTTTTTATAAGCTCCATCAGCGCGTGAAGCGCGAAATCCTCGTCTATATACGGTATACACAGCCGCTCGTTCGAGCGATTCATCCGCTTGAAGTTCATTTCCGGCCGGAACAGCAGCAGCCTGCCGTCGGCGGCGCGGTAGCATTTCAACCCTTCAAAAACCGACTGCGCGTAGTGCAGCGCCATGATCGACGGCTCCAGTTTCAACGGCCCATAGGGCAGAATATCCGCCCTATACCAGCCCTTCCCTTCCTCGTATTCCGCTATAAACATATGATCTGTGAATTTTCTGCCAAACTCAAGTGTTTCAGGATCCGGTCTGGGTTTCGGATTTTGTGTCGGTTGAATATTTATATCCATAAAAATCCTCCGCTTAGTACATTTTAGCCGCGTTCTCAAACCGTTCCGTATTGAGATTATGCCGTATGGCGTAATCTTTGCCCAGCGCGGCCCACAGCATGCCGCGTTCCATTATAACGGCGGCGTTCGGCGACTTATCGAATACATCGTCATGATGGCCCAATGATGTATAAAATACCCTGCCGTTGCCCCAGAATTTCGTCCACGCCACCGGCATGTCAACAGGCTTGTTGGATATGTGATAGTAGGCAACGCTGGGGAAGCGCGTAGTCGCCAGCACTTCGACGGCCGGGTCTATATGAAGATAATAATGCTCGCTGGAAACCGAAAAATCGTCAAGCCCTTCCACAATAGGACTGGAGCCCTTATTTATGTTTACGGTATAATTTACGCCGTCGCCGCCCGGGTGGCTAATCCATTGACCGCCGGTTATAAACTGCCATTCCGTGTCTTTGCGGAACGCGTCGCACATGCCTCCATGGCAGCCGGCCAGGCCAACGCCCGCGCCTACCGCCTTTGAGACGTTAATCACATACTTGTGGTCTATTTCGCCCATAGTCCAGCACGCCACTATAAGATCCAGGCCTTTTAACATTTCCGCGTCGGCCAGCGTATCCAGCGTGTCTGTTATTTCACAGTTATAACCGTGTTTTGAAAGCATCCGCTCGAAACGCGCGGATGTCAGCTTGGGCTCGTGCCCATCCCATCCGCCTTGAAAAATCAGTACTTTTCTATCCGCCATAAATACTCGCCTCCTTGTATTTACTATAGCACAACGCCTATACTCGCACAAGGACGAACCGCAAGGTTATATTCAGAAAAGCCCGGTATACGCCGCGCTTTCGAACGTATCATTGCGCCGCCGTAAGCCTCGGCGCCGATATTTCATAGTATTTCGCGTAAACGCCTTTTAGCTCCATAAGCTTTTCATGAGTCCCCTGCTCTGCGATGCCGTCGCCATCCAACACGATAATCCGCTTCGCGTTTTTTATCGTGGAAAGCCGATGCGCGATTACGAATGTCGTACGGTTTTTCGCCAGTTTTTCAAAGCTTTCCTGAACAATACGTTCGCTTTCATTATCCAAAGCGGATGTCGCCTCGTCGAATATAAGAACAGGCGGATTTTTCAGAAAGACCCGAGCTATGCTCAGTCGCTGCTTTTGCCCTCCGGACAGTTTCACGCCCCGCTGACCGATATCGGTATCATAACCTTCGGGCAGTTCCATAATAAAGTCATGGGCATTGGCGCGCTTTGCCGCTTCCACGATTTCCTCATCCAACGCCTCAGGCTTGCCGTATCGAATATTATCTTTAACCGTGCCTGTGAATAAATACACATCCTGCTGGACAATACCTATTTGATTGCGCAGGGATTTCATAGTGAATTCGCGGATATCCCGCCCGTCCAGTTTGACCGAACCTTCCGCGGCTTCATAGAAACGCGGGATAAGACTGCACAGTGTGGTCTTGCCGACCCCGGAGGCGCCGACTAGGGCCGCGTATTCCCCCGGCGCCACGTCCAGATCCACGTTGCGCAGTATATACGGAAGGTTATCGGCATACCGAAACGAAACGTTGTCAAATTCGACGCCGCCTTCAGCGCGCCGCAGCTCCTCCGCCTTCGGGCTGTCCATAATATCCGGACTTATTTCCATAATTTCTCGAAACCGGACAAAACCGGCCGCGCCGTTTTGAAACTGCTCGGTAAAATTGATTAACCTGCGGACAGGTTCAATGAGTGTATTTATGTACAGCAGAAACGTGATTAACCGGGGCAGGTCAAAACCGCCCATATTGATAAACTGCGCGCCGGCGATAACCACCACAATGGTAATAAACGAAACGAACGCGCCCAGTCCGCTGTGAAATACAGCCATAGCGCGGTAACTGTCGCGTTTGCTGTCCACAAATCGGCTGTTCCCGACATTGAATTTGCGGATTTCCAGATCCTCATTCGCGAAAGATTTGACTACGCGTACGCCGGAAAGGCTGTCTTCTATCTGCGCGTTTATATCCGCAATACGCTCACGGTTTCGTCGGAACGCCGTTTTCATCAATTTATTGCAGCGTACGGTAAAAACAACCATAAACGGCAGCACCGCAGCGATCGTCAGCGTAAGCATCCAGTTGACGCGCAGTAAAATGATAAGGGAACCTATAATTTTAACAATGGAGATTAAAACGTCTTCCGGGCCGTGATGCGCCAGTTCCGTTACGTCAAACAGATCCGTGGTGATGCGGGACATCAACTGACCGGTTTTTTGGTTGTCATAATAACTGAAAGACAGTTTCTGAAGATGCTGAAACAGGTCGTTTCTCATATCAAATTCCATCTTGGCGCCCATTACGTGTCCCCAATAAGTAATATAAAAATTACTGATAAACTCAACCGCCAGCAACAGCATGAACACCGCCGAGATTCGGAGCAGCATGTCGGAGTTTATCCCTTCCGGCGAAATCGCCTGACCGGTAATTTTGTTTACAAGAAGCGGATACGCCAAAACCACTCCGGAAGCCAAGAAAGCGAAGAATAGATCCGCCGCTAAAACTCTTTTGTACGGTTTGTAGTAAGTTAAAAATGCGCTGAATTTTCCATTCAACCTGTTACGCACCCCCCTGATACTCATAAGTCTAACACAATTAGTCTTTCTTGTGAATGGGCCGGTTTTTTTTGATAAATTATGTTATAATCAAAATTATGACGCACTTCATAAGGCGGTGTTGTATTATGGCCCAAAAAAGTTTGACGAACCTATGACCCACGCGCGCATAACTCTGTTCGCCGGCCACTACGGCAGTGGCAAGACAAACCTGGCGGTTAACTACGCGATCGCGCTGAAACACTTACATCCGGGCAGTCGTGTTATTTTAGCTGATCTAGACATAGTAAACCCCTATTTCCGCAGTTTAGACAGCGCTGATGCATTGGAGTGCGCGGGCATAGAAATAATCGCCTCGCAATTCGCCAATTCCAATCTGGAAGCACCCTCGATGCCCGGCGAAGCTATGATTTTATTTGATAATAAGGCGTGCTGCGGAGTCATAGACGTGGGCGGTGATGAGCGCGGAGCGTACGCGGTAGGCAGGTACTCGGATTATATACGGGAAGAAAACGTCGACGCGCTGCTTGTGTGCAATAAATACCGACCGCTTTCCAGAGAGCCTGAACAGGTTCTGTCAATTAAAAATGAGATTGAAAACGCGGCGCGCATAAAATTCACAGGCCTCGTGAATAACTCTAATTTGGGCGCCCAAACAACGCCGGAGCATATTATCTCAAGCTTGCGATATATAAATCGCGTGTCGGAGCTGTGCGGGCTGCCCGTGATCTTCACCGGGGCCGCGCGAGGGCTTGCCGATTATCTGCCGGGTATGACAGGGTTATTCTGTTTAGATATCCACGGAAAAAATGAATGGCGGATTAATTGAATTTTGAAAAGTCTGTTCCGTATCCGAGCAGACTCTAGGAGGGGTGTATGTGCCAAAAGTGAGCTTTAATATCGACCGCTGCAAAGGCTGCGGTTTATGTGTGGACGCCTGTCCTAAAAAAATAATTGAGTTATCGCGGAATATTATGAACGCCAAAGGTTTTCATCCGGCGCAGGTCATTGATCAGGAAAAATGTATTGCGTGCGCGTTCTGCGCCACTATGTGCCCCGATGTAATTATTACTGTGGAAAAATAAGGAGATGTTATGGAAAAGGTATTAATGAAAGGCAACGAAGCTATCGCCGAGGCGGCGATAATGGCGGGATGCCGGCATTTTTTCGGCTATCCTATTACCCCGCAGACGGAAGTCGCCGCGTATATGTCCAAACGCCTGCCAAAGATCGGCGGGGTATATCTACAGGCGGAAAGCGAGATCTCTTCCATCAATATGATTCTGGGCGCCGCAAGCGCGGGCGTTCGCGCGATGACATCATCTTCCAGTCCGGGCATATCGCTGATGAGTGAGGGTATTTCTTATATGGCGGCGTGCGACTTGCCCTCCGTTATCGTAAATATTCAGCGCGGAGGCCCGGGCCTTGGAGGCATACAACCGTCGCAGGCCGACTACTGGCAGGCCACGCGTTCCTCCGGCCACGGAGATTTTCATATAATCGCGCTCGCGCCCAACAGCATACAGGAAATTGTGGATCTGACCCAGCGCGCGTTTGACCTGGCGGATACCTACCGTATGCCTGTTATAATTCTGGGCGATGGCATATTGGGTCAAATGATGGAACCGGTAGAGCTGAGACCAAATATATCCGCCAATCCGCCGGAAAAAACCTGGGCGGCCAACGGTACCGGCGGCAAGCGGAAGAAAAATATCATCAATTCCCTTTATCTGAAGCCCGATCAATTAGAACAGATTAATTTCGAGCGTTTTAAGCGGTATAAACTCGTGGAAAAAAAAGAAGCGCTTCATGAAGCATATCTAACAGACGACGCTGATATCATACTGGTCGCGTATGGGGCCACATCGCGCATATGCAGAAACGCCATTACCCAGGCGCGCGCAAACGGCGTAAAAGCAGGTTTACTGCGCCCCATAACCCTGTGGCCGTTCCCGGTTCAGGCTATAAAACAGACGATGCAGCGCGCGAAGGCGTTTATATGCGTGGAAATGAGCATGGGTCAGATGATCGACGACGTAAAACTGGCGATTGAGTGCGAGCGCCCCGTGGCTTTCCTTGGGCGTACCGGCGGCATGGTGCATACGCCGGAGGAAATACTGGCCAAAATAGAGGCTGTCGATAGGGGTGAAACGGCATGAGCATAGTATTTGAACGGCCCAAAGCGCTTTCGGACGCAGCCACACATTACTGTCCGGGCTGCACACACGGCATTGTACACCGCCTGATTGCGGAAACCTTGGACGAGTTGGATATTACAGGCCGAACCGTCGGCATCGCTCCGGTAGGCTGTGCGGTTATGGCGTACGATTACTTCGAGTGCGACATGATTCAGGCCGCGCACGGACGCGCGCCTGCAGTCGCGACAGGCGTTAAACGCGCCCTGCCGGACGGCGTGGTGTTCACATATCAGGGAGACGGCGATCTTGCGGCCATAGGCACGGCTGAAACGGTTCACAGCGCCGCGCGCGGAGAAAAGATCACAATAATATTTATTAATAACGCTATATATGGTATGACAGGCGGCCAGATGGCGCCGACTTCCCTTCCGGGGCAGATAACGCAGACTTCGCCTTACGGCCGCGACGTACAAGCCGCCGGTTATCCGGTACGGATATGCGAATTGCTGTCCACATTGGACGGCGTATATTACGCCGAACGTGTGGCAGTAGACAGCGTTAAAAACGTAAGAATGGCAAAAAAAGCCATAAAAAAAGCCTTCACATATCAAACCGAAGGCAGAGGATTTACAATTGTGGAAGTACTCTCCACTTGCCCCACCAATTGGGGGCTTGCGCCGGTTAAAGCGCTGCTCTGGCTGCGTGAGCGAATGATCCCGTATTATCCTCTGGGTGTGTATAAGGATATGGGAGGCGAAGCGCAATGAGTGAAACCAACATTCTGGTAGCGGGCTTCGGCGGCCAGGGAATATTGTTCGCCGGCAAATTTCTGGTTTACGCAGGGCTTATCAACGGGAAACAGGTCAGCTGGCTGCCCTCCTACGGTCCGGAGATGCGCGGCGGTACTGCCAGCTGCGGCGTCATTATCAGCGATACGCCGATAGGCTCGCCCATAGTAACCCAGCCGGATATGCTTATTGTAATGAACGCGCCGTCGCTGGAGCGCTACGAGCCTGACTGCGCCCGGAACGGTCGTGTATTTATCGACAGTTCGCTTATCACGCGCGAACTAGGCAGAAGCGATCTGACGGGCTGGTACGTTCCCGCCGCCAAAATGGCGGATGAGAATGGATTAACCGGGCTGGCGAATATGATCATGATAGGCAAGTTTATTAAAGAGACAAATATCTGCGCATATAATGATATTGAAGCGGCGTTAAAAAAGACCGTACCGGAACGGAGGAGAGCTCTGTATGACTCGAACTTGGAAGCGCTGAATTTAGGATATAATTACAGGCGCTGAAAAAGTAACATTATCTATAGACTTCCCCTCCTGTCTCCTCACTTTTTATCTGTTCTTCCATCTTCCGGCGGCCCTCCTCAAAGCTCTCCTCACAACCAATTCACCTCGTATCACATAGTAACCTTTGTCAATGTGATTAGGGCCTTGCGTCAAGCCGGATATAAGGGTAGAATTTATAACCTGCTCGACGGCGTGAACGCATGGGTACGTGATGCGGATAAAAGTCCGCCGCGGTATTAAAAAAACTCAGGGAGGAACAGCATGGCGTTAAATAACGGCAAGAACGCGCTGGGGCGCGAAGCCGCCTATCAACTAGCGAATGTAACCAAAACACCGCCGCAGTACGCAGCCATTACACCCAGGTGGCTGCCCAGATTTTTAGAGTTTAAAGGACTTGAAACAGGCATATACCGTGTTAACAAGGTGGTGGAAGGCGATACGCCTCTGGATGTGCTGTGCAGTAAATTGGCGGATGATCACGAGATTCCGGAGGGGTTCATTGAATATCAAAACCGGCCCAGGGAATACCTGTTAAATTCCATATCGACTATTTTAAATGTGGACACCGCGGTTTCAGACGTATACAGTTCGCCTTATGATCAAACCGAGGAACAGATCAAACTGGCTGTCGACAGTCTGCGTGAGCGCCAGGAAAACCAGCTTATCAATAACGACGACTATGGTTTGTTAAAAAACGTGGCGGATTCACAGCGTGTAAAGCCTCTTGGGGAAGCGCCCGCGCCGGATGATTTGGATGAACTGCTTACAAAGGTCTGGAAAGAACCGTCCTTTTTCCTCGCGCATCCCAGGGCGATTGCGGCGTTCTTACGTGAATGTACAAAGCGCGGCGTTCCCCCGCTGACGGTCAGCCCGCAAGGCGGTACGTTTACCGCATGGCGCGGCATTCCGATTATCCCGACAGATAAACTGTTGGTGGACGGGCTGAAAAATCCCAAGTCCAAAACCGGTAAAACAAATATACTTTTGGTGCGTACAGGCGAAAATAAACGCGGCGTTATCGGACTGTATCAGGCAAATCTGCCGAATGATCAAGGGCGCGGCCTGTCGGTAAGGTTTCGCGGAATCAACGATCAGGGCGTCGCGTCCTATCTGCTCTCGCTGTACTGCTCGGCGGCGATCCTTGCGGACGACGCGATAGCGGTTCTCGAAAACGTGGATGTCGGAGAATATTATGACTATGACAATAGATAGGTTTACATCTATGCGTCCGGAAGATTACGGCCTGCCGGGCGAAGCGGATCTGCGGGCGCGTTTGGCGGAATATTTTCCCGAATTCGGCGCCGCGCGAACGACCATCCGCGGCCCGGCGGTTGTGGCTGGAAACATGTCAAAATTTAATATACCGCGCGCAATTACTCCGGCGACCCGCGAGGGAGATTTTCCGGTGGATAAAATACGCGCCGATTTTCCCGCATTGTCCGAAACGGTGAACGGCAGACCGTTAATATGGCTGGATAACGCCGCGACCACCCAGCGCCCGCGCCGGGTAATTGAGCGGATAACCTATTTTTATGAACACGAAAATTCCAACATTCACAGGGGGGCGCATACACTGGCCGCGCGAGCGACCGACGCCTATGAAGGCGCGCGCGGTATAGTCGCCGGATTTATCGGCGCGCCTTCAGCGGACAATATTGTGTTTGTACGCGGAACCACCGAAGGGCTGAACCTGATCGCGCAATCATATGTGAAACCGCTGCTGCGCCCCGGCGACGAGATCGTGCTGACTATACTGGAACACCACGCGAACATTGTTCCCTGGCAGCTGATCGCGGAGGAGACGGACGCGGTTCTGCGTATAGCGCCGGTGGATGAAACCGGCCGGATTATTTTGCCCGCGTACGGAGCGTTGTTCGGCCCGAGGACAAAATTCGCGTCCATCACCCAAGTTTCCAACGTCTTGGGCGCCGTAACGCCCGCGGCGGAGATGATTGCCATAGCGCACGGCTTCGGCGTGCCCGTATGTGTGGACGGCGCGCAGTCCGTGTCGCGTATGGCGATTGATGTAAGCGCGATGGACGCTGATTTCTTCGTGTTTTCCGGGCACAAGATATTCGGGCCGACCGGTATCGGCGCGGTATACGGAAAAAGTGATCTGCTGGAACAGGCGCGTCCTTATCAGGGCGGCGGTAACATGATCGCCGACGTGACTTTTGAGCGTACCGTATATCATTGCGCCCCGCAAAAGTTCGAGGCCGGCACGGGCAATATAGCAGGCGCGGCCGGACTTGGCGCGGCTATCGACTATGTGAGCGCCATCGGCATGGGGAATATCGAGGCGTATGAACAGGCTCTGCTATCCTATGGCATAAATGAGCTTTCCAAAATACCGGGCTTGCTTATGATCGGCGCCGCCGATCATAAGGCGGGCGTGCTTTCGTTTGTACTGGAAAACAGAGGGGTGGAAGAGACCGGCCAATACCTCAGCGAAGCGGGCGTCGCCGTTCGCGCGGGGCATCATTGCGCACAGCCTGTTCTGCGGCGGTTTGGGCTGGAAGCTACTGTCCGGGCGTCACTGGCGTTTTATAATACATTCGCGGAATTGGATTTTTTGGCCGAGCGGATCGAAACGTTCGCCCGAAGGCGGTGAAACTTATCCAAAACTCCGTCGGGATGGTATGCCCGGATGCTGAATTCACCTGTTTCATCCAAGCTGGAGAGTTCCAATCCCTTTCCTGGTTGAAAATCCGGTTTCACATAGTATTGATCCAATACGTTGAAAGCTTTAAAAATTTGCCGCCGCGGGTTTACAATTATGCTGGCTCCCTGCGGAAACATCAGATCGTGGGTTTCCATGTCCGGTTCGGACATGGAAACCGGCAGGTTTCCGGGATGGGTGTGCGCGCTGCCAATCAAGCGTATACCCGCCTGTTCGAATAGTTTTATCGTATACCAACCACCATACGAAAAAATATGTCTATGCAAGGACGCCGGTATAGGCAGTCTGTAGTTGGGTCTCTATCATATTGAGAAATTGTTCGAGTATCCATACATAAAAACGATTTGTGGCTTTATATCATAGGTGACGTATCTTGCCAATTGAGCCGACTGTTATCGCCGGCTTTTTTTGTGCTTTTCAGACACGATAAAAAATGATATATTATTTTCAGGTGATTATATGGAATGGATTCAGGGAAAAATTTACGCGGCGTCAGACGACATAGAGCCGCTGACCGGTTTATTAATGGAGCGCGGCGTAACTAATACGCAGATAGACGACGTGCGGGAACTGCGGAAATTTTTATTGGAGAACCCGTATCAATGGGATTATATAGACGACGATTTGATGTCGGATGAGGCCGGCCCTGTTTCGATCATTTTCTGGACGCCGTCCAATCCGGCAGGGCTTCGGCTTTTGGCTGATATACGGTCAGGTTTGTCTGAGAACGGATATGATTTGAACCCTTTGATTTTAGATTATGTGGATGATTCAAATTGGCTGAACAATTGGAAAAAATATTTCAAGCCGATCAAAATCGGCGGCGGAATCGTCGTACGGCCCGAGTGGGAAGATTATGAACCGCGACCGGGCGAGACGGTATTCACGATAAACCCGGGGCATGTTTTTGGGACAGGCCTGCACCAAACCACACAGATGTGTATAGAATGTCTGGAAAGATATGTGACTGAGGGATGCTCTATTTTAGATTTGGGCAGCGGCAGCGGCATTCTTTCCATCATAGGCGCGCTGCTGGGGGCGGGCGGTGCGTTCGCCTGCGATCTGGATCCCGCAGCGGCGGATGTCGCTCTTCAGAACGCGCGATTGAATAATATATCGCTGGAGTCATATAAGGCCGTCACAGGCAACGCGATTACAGACGAACGCCTGCGCCTGGAGATTTTAGGGCTGCCCAAATTCGATATTATCATCGCGAACATCGTGGCTGACGTCGTTATAGCGTTAACCGGGATCGTCGCTCAATGTATAAGGCCTGACGGCGTATTCATCAGCTCCGGTATTATCCGCGAACGATTGCATGAAGTAAAAGAGGCGGTGGAGTCGCGAGGGTTTATCATTATCGAAACCAGCGCCAAAGATGATTGGTATTGTCTGGCGGCGCGTTATGCCTAAATATTTCGTAACACCGGAATCTATTGATAAAGAAAACGGCCGGATCCTTGTCGGCGGAGATAACGCAGATCATCTGATCACCGCGCTTCGGGCGCGTTGCGGCGATCATGTGACAGTTTGCGACGGACGCTGTATGGACTATAAATGCGAAATAATTGAAATTTTTACTCAGAAGAACAGAAAGCTGACGCTGAAAATTCTATCCGAAAACTGCGTGTCTGAGGCTAAGCTCAGGGTAACGCTGTATCAGGCGCTTCCGAAGTCCGACAAAATGGAGTATGTTATTCAGAAATGCGTCGAAATGGGCATTTATGAGATTACACCTATATATACGGAATTTTCAGCCGTCGGCGCGTTGCCGGACGTCAAACTTGCCCGCTATCGAAAGATCTCCGAAGCGGCGGCCAAGCAGTCCATGCGAGGCTTTATTCCCTTTATCAACGAGCCAATGGCGTTTGAACAGGCGCTGTCGGACGGCGCCCGGCGCGGTTTGACATTCGCGCCGTATGAAAACGAACGCCGAACCGGCTTAAAATCACTCATGTTCAATACTAATATGGCGCAAATGGATTCGGCGGCTTTTTTTATAGGCCCGGAGGGCGGCTTTTCCCGCGGGGAAATTGAAATGTTTATTAAAGCTGACATTCCCCGCGTAACGCTCGGCGGCAGGATCCTTCGCTCGGAAACCGCGGGGTTTGCGGTACTTACCATTCTAATGTACGTCGCGAATGAATTAGGTGTCACGGAAGGTGGATAAGATGAATAAACTGCGTGTTTTTGTGGCGGACGATTCGCATGTGGCGCGCAGCATGCTGATTCGTATGCTGAATGACGAAGAGGACATTGATATTGTGGGGGAAGCGGGTACCACGCAAAGCAGCGTGATGATGCTGGATGAGGTAAACCCGGATGTCATTCTGCTGGAAGCGGCTATAAGCGGCGGAATGAGCATCGCAAGGCTGATTCGATCCATTAAGGATATTAAGCCCTATATAAGGATCATCCTGTGCGTCGAATTAAACGTCGCCCCCGAGATGATGAAGGCCGCGGAACTTTGGGCGTCCGATGTTATCCGTAAACCGTATAATAAAACGAACCTGCTGAGAGCTATAAGAAACGTATGATTTACTTTGACAACGCGGCCACAACGCCTGTTTCCGCCGAAGCCGCCGAAGCGGTAAACCGGATGATGTCGCCTGTATTTGGTAATCCGTCTTCCGCTCATTCCATGGGGCTTGCGGCTGAACTCGAAATAAAAGCCGCCGCCGAAATAACGGCGGATATATTAAAGGTACGCCCGGACGAGATCTTTTTTACATCCGGCGGCACCGAATCCAATAACTTGGCTGTCATAGGCGCGGCAACGGCGAGGGAAAGATTGGGTACCCACATTGTGACCAGCCAGGTAGAACACCCATCTGTCGCGAACGCCGTGAAAGCGCTGGAGCAGCGGGGGTTTGAGGTTACGCGGCTGCCGGTCAGCCCAAAAGGCGTATTAAACCCCGCGGACGTGGCCGAAGCAATCCGAGACGATACTATATTGGTCAGCCTTATGCATATAAATAACGAAACGGGAGTCTCGTTTAATATTGCCGATATAAGCGGTCTGGTTAAAGAAAAAAACTGCCGGATTCTGTTTCATACGGATGGCGTACAGGCATTTTGCAAAGAACCGCTCAATATGAAGCATGTTGATCTATATTCTCTCAGCGCCCATAAAATACATGGCATAAAAGGCGCCGGGGCTCTGTTTATCCGTAAAGGCCTCACAATAAAGCCGCTGCTGTACGGCGGCGGCCAGCAGCGGAATATACGACCGGGTACAGAAAACACGGCGGGCATAGTAAGCTTAGCGGCGTCGGCGGAAGCTCAAATTAAAAACTTAAAGCGGACGCGGGAACATGTTACGCTTATAAAAAATGAACTGGCCGGTCTCGCGGATATTATGGACAATGTTTTTGTTAACGGCGCCGGTTCCCCGTTTATTTTAAACATGAGCTTTCTGGGTGTTAAAGGCGAAACACTGGTTCACGCACTGGAACGCGAGGGTATTTATATTTCAGCAGGCGCGGCCTGTAACTCGAAACATATCGGGCATTCTTCCCTGCGGGCGTTGAAACTTGGGGAAGAACGCGTCAATTCCGCTGTCCGGTTCAGTTTTTCAGATCTCAATACCCTAGAAGAAGCTCTAAAATGTAAAGAATCTGTCATAAAAACAGTTCAAATGCTTCGGGGGAATATCCGAAAAAGACATTGACACCGGTTAACGGACACATTATAATAGGCGTGACGAATGGTAGGTAATATAAGGCTAAGGCTGTTTTTACAGGAGGGGTATATTATGAAATCTGTAAATGTGTTTCTGAACACGATCGATAAGGTAAAGGGATTTGTCAACGTCATATCCACGCATGACGGCGATTTTGATTTATCTTCCGATCGTTATGTGGTTGACGCGAAATCTATTATGGGTATCTTTAGCTTGGATTTGGGCAAGACGCTTCGTCTGGATATTCATGACTCCGCTGACGCGGATAGAGTAATTGAGCAGTTAAAAGACTACATTGTTTGACACGGCGCGTAAAAAAGCGTTCCGCTCATGGAACGCCTCGTATTTTTAACGCGGCCATGCGCGTTAAAAAGGCTGAGGGATTCCCCCTCGGCCTTTTTTATTAAATGCCTTTTTTATTAAATGCCTTTTTTATTAAATGTCTTTTTTATTAAATGTCTTTTTTATTAAATGTCTTTTTTATTAAATGTCTTTTTTATTAAATATGTTTATAAATCCTTATTCCCTTCCGGCAGCCGTCTTGAACGCCGTCCAAATCTGCTCATGCTTCTCATTCGTCTCCGCACCGATATTTTCAATCATTTCCATATCGCTGTTAAACCCTTCCGGCAGCGTCAGAAATTCTTTATATTCCGGGCTTATCAAATGATCCGAGGCGGAAAACGTGCTGTAGTACCCCAAGTATTCAAAGCATTGGGCGCCGCGCAGCGGATCCAGTATATAGTCGAGAAAAGCGTAAGCGGCCTCCGCGTTCGGCGCCGCGGACGGGATGAACCCGGCCATAATGCCGAATCCTATACCCTCTTGCGGAAAAATAACCTTCAGTTCGGGGTTTTCCAATTTAGCCTGTGTCGCCTGTGACGTATAAAAAATGCCCGCCGATATTTCACCGGACAGTAAGTCGTCCTGCAGGTTGTCGTCTTTAATTACGCGAATATTCGGCGCCAGTTCAAGCAGCTTATCGCCGGCCTGCTGTATGACGTCCAGATCGTTTGTGTTGAAACTCTCGCCGAGGACTTTAAGCGCCACGCCGTTTATAACACGATAATTGGCGATCAGCCCCACGCTGTTATTCAGACCGGCGTCCCATAAGTCGCCGTAGCCTTTTATATCCAGCGAAGCAGCCGACGGATCGTATAATAAAGTAAGCACACCCGCCCCGTAAGGCACAGTATACTCATCTGAAGGGTCGTAAAACTGCCCCTGGTACATGGGGTTAATGTTTCCATAATTTAAAAGTTTGGATGTGTCCAGCTTCCGAACCAAGTTTTCGGCTATAGCGGTTTCTATGATATAATCGTCCGCTATCACCAGGTCGTAATCGCCGCCTTTAGCGGTTTGCAGTTTGGCTAGCATTGTTTCGTCCGTATCAAAATTCAAATAGTTGATTTTGACGCCCGTATCGGATTCAAAATTGTCCAAAATCTCCTGAGGGAACATACCTTCCCACGTAAACAGATTTAACTGTCCGCCGGCTTCAGACACCGCGGATTCCTCCGGATCGGGCTGCGCTTCCGCCGAAGCCGTAGATTCAATAGCTGGCTGTTCCGTTACCGCCTGTTCCGACGGCGTCGGCGAGGGCTGAGAATCGCCGGATGACGCGCAGGAAACCGAAAATATCAGCAATACGGCGCAAAAGAAAGCAAAAACATATTTCATAAATATCTCCTTAGCTATAATATATAACCGCTATTTCG
>JAITDJ010000096.1 GCA_031282635.1 Clostridiales bacterium | reverse complement strand
GGTGTCGCTGTCGGTGTCGCTGTCGGTGTTGGACTCGGCGTCGGTATCGGACTCGGCGTCGCTGTCGGTGTCGGTGTTGGACTCGGCGTCGGTGTCGGTGTTGGACTCGGCGTCTCCGTCGGTGTCGGGGTCGGACTCGGCGTTTCTGTCGGTGTCGGTGTTGGACTCGGCGTTTCCGTCGGGGTCGGACTCGGCGTCTCCGTCGGTGTCGGTGTTGGACTCGGCGTTTCTGTCGGTGTCGGCGTTGGACTCGGCGTCTCCGTCGGGGTCGGTGTTGGACTCGGCGTCGCTGTCGGTGTTGGACTCGGACTCGCTGTCGGGGTCGGACTCGGTATTGGACTCGGACTCGCTGTCGGTATTGGACTCGGCGTCGGTGTCGGACTCGGTGTCTCGGTCGCGGGAATACCCGCTGTCGTTTCAAGCCCCAAGGGATCTATAATCACACCCTGGCCGGGACGCAGCGGCGCGGGCCAGTCGTTCGCTGCGGCTGCCGCCGTCGTCGATGTATCGATCGCCGGCACTCCAGTCGTCGACGTGCCGTCGGTTGTATCAATATGCCTGACAACCAAACCCGTTTCACCATTCAACGGATCATCATCAACGCTGACTACCGCAATCTCTAAAGCTTCAGCAACGTCGCGTATACTCGCCCAGTTGTACTTATATTCCGGAAGATAGATCCATCCGGGCGCGTCCGGATATGTCAAAGTTCCCGATGCGTCCCGTATGCCTGTATTGTTCAGTATGTATTCTATTTCCCTCGGACTTCCAAAACTTATTGAGGTATAGGCTGTTTTCGCGTTTGAACCGTTTATTTGATAGGTTCCGTCAGCAGTTTCATAATAATTAACCGTTCCATCCAAAGTTTCCACCATAGTTCGAAGCTGGGCCACGTTGTAGCCGTAGAAACGAAACGTCTCTATGGTGACGGGCGCTTTATCCGAATCGGCCCAGCTGATGGTCAGCTTATTCGGATATATCATGATAGCGCCGCGCTGCGGAATATTCAATGGTATTTCCGCGGCGGACACTCCCGATACCAATCCCGCCATGACCGCCGCTATAACCATTACGGCGGCCAGCTTTTTAAACATGCATCTTCCCTCCTTATCAGGGCTATAAATTTTTTTGATGAAACTCTGCGCATAACGATTGTTTCGCGAAATGTTAAAGCACATAAAATCTCATGGTTTCAATATCCACAAAAAAATAATAGATTATTCACCAAGAGGGTGGGATCAAGCAAACCTTGATTTTGCCTTCTTTTTTTGCCGAATTATACGCGAAACAATCGTTTTATGAACAGTTTTACAAACATTCGCTCAACCAGTCGGCCTAAAAAAATTCACTTGCCGTTGACTGACGATCTGGTTTATAATGTTATTTGCTTGTGTTAATTATCGCACAGTTGTAATAATTGCCCATTCATTTGTATTAGTTAATAAATGACGTCGCATTACACAGAATTAACCTAAAACCGCACCACCAAGTCCAGTATGCCAATGTTATTGAATATTGAGTAAATATATCTGACAATACTTGTTTAAAATTTGCCAATCCTAGTGCGAATGAGGTTATAAACTAGATTTTATGAAATAATTATACAATGATAGAGCATAATAATAAATAATAATTATCATATTTTTTCTTTTATAATCTGACTAGATTTACCAATATTCATAGTTGTCAACCGTAAAACACATTTTTTTGTTTTACAAAATGTGTGTAAACGATGCGATCAAAGGCCGCTTTAGTAAATTAAAATCGAGAGGGAGTCGTCTGAATGATCAACGTAACCATATGGAACGAGTATCGACATGAAAAAGCAGAGGAAAAGGCGCGGATTCTCTACCCGGACGGCATTCACGGATATATAGCGGGCTTTTTGGGTAAACAGCCTGACATTAACGTAAGGCTTGCCGCGCTGGACGATCCGGAGAACGGCCTGCCGCAAAGCGTTATCGACGAAACGGACGTAATGCTGTGGTGGGGCCATATGAGCCACGAAGAGGTTTTGGATACCGTTGTTCAAAGGGTTACTGACGCGGTATGGCGCGGCATGGGTTTCATCGCCCTGCATTCCGCACATTTCTCCAAGCCCTTCCGCGCTCTCATGGGTACCAGCTGCTCGCTTAAATGGCGCGACGGCGCTAAAGAACGTTTATGGCGCGTAAACCCCGCCCATCCGATTGCCCGGGGAATCCCCGAACATTTTGAGCTGCCGAATGAAGAGATGTACGGCGAGTTTTTCGACATACCCAACCCGGATTCGGTCATATTTCTTGGCTGGTTCAACGGCGGCGAGGTGTTCCGCAGCGGTTGCGCGTTCAGTAGAGGGCATGGAAAAGTCTTTTATTTCCAGCCCGGGCATGAGACTAACCCCACCTATCATAATGAATATATACAGCGCATTATTCTGAACGCGGTGCGATGGGCCAAACCGGAAGGTAAAATCGGTGAAATCACCTGCCCCGAAACCCCACCGCTGGAATCTTAGACGCTATGTTCATAAATTTATGAACAATGTAACATTTGGATTGACATCAAAATTACTGGGCGTATAATATATTTGGAGTTAAATATTTCGGTCCGCTTGCGTTTTCGACAGACGCACACGGCCCGACTTTTTTATGGGAGGCTTTCATTATAATGAAGCCCTTTAAATGGATATGGAAATACATAAGGAAATACTTGTTCCGGTTTATCGCCGGGCTGACAATCTGCCTCATCGTTTCCTGCCTCAGCCTGGTTAACCCGTATATTTCGGGAAGGTTGATCGGCGCTGTACAGGGCGGAACCTGGCGCGGCGTATTGCCGAGGTATATATTTCTCCTTATTGGCGTTACCCTATTCCGTTCCGTTTTACGATATTGTATGCTGCTTATTTTCGATAGTACGTCTCAGCGGCTTATCCTGTGCCTGCGACAGGATATTTACGCATGGGTGCACCGGCAGAACTACGGTTTTTTTGACGCCAACCGCGTCGGCGATATAATGGCCCGTATGACCGGCGATCTGGACGCTGTGCGTCATTTCACGGCAGGCGTGATCTACATGATTTTTGAGAACGCGGTTATTTTTATCGCGGCAATTGTTATGATGTTTACCGTCAGTTGGCAGCTTGCACTGATGATGCTGGCGGTCGCCCCGGTTATACTGTACTGCGCGGCGCGTCAGTCACAGAGGGTAAAGCCGGCCTTTTTTAACATCCGCGAGCATTTCTCCAGGCTCAATTCCGTGTGTGAGGAAAATATCGGCGGCAACCGTGTGGTTAAGGCCTTTGCTAAAGAAGACTATGAAATTCAAAAATTCGAGGAGGTAAATCAGGGTTTTTATGAGGCGCAGATAAAGGCGTCCGACATATGGCGCAAGTATCTGCCCGCGCTGGACTTCTGCGCCGGCCTTCTGAATGTGTTCCTGCTCTTGGGCGGCGGCGTTCTGGTAATAACGGGCAAGTTGGAACTTTGGCGGATGGTGACGGTGAACGGCTATTTGTGGGCCGTTAACAACCCGCTGCGTATGTGCGGATGGCTCTTGAACGATACCCAAAATTTTTTCGCTTCAGTGGATAAAATCGCGGCTATGCTGAACAAGCGGATCTATATATTCAGCCCGGATAACCCTGTCCGAACGGCTCGCCTGCAGGGGGGCGTGGAATTCAGAGATGTGTGTTTCAGTTATGACAGAAACAACCCCCAGGCCCTGGTGCTGAAACATATCAGCTTCAGCGCGCCGCCCGGCGGTACAATCGGCATTGTGGGCGCGACGGGATCGGGAAAAACAACCCTGGTTAACCTGATCGGCCGCTATTATGACGTAACAAGCGGCGAGGTTCTGGCGGACGGGGTTAATGTTAAAGACTACGAATTGAATGATTTGCGGGCGTGTATCGCTTACGCCGCTCAGGATGTTTTTCTGTTTTCCGATACGGTCGAGGGGAATTTGGCCTACGGGGCGCCCGAATCCCCATTGGAAGAGCTGATTGAGGCGGCGGTCGCCGCAGATGCCGACGAGTTTATCCATAATTTAGAAAATGGTTACGATACTATCGTGGGTGAACGCGGCGTCGGGCTTTCCGGAGGTCAGAAACAGCGCCTGTCATTGGCCAGGGCCTTAGCGGTTAACCCGTCTATCCTGATTCTGGACGACACCACGTCAGCTGTGGACATGGAAACAGAGCATGAAATCCAACAGGCGCTGAAGCGGTATAAAAATCGCACCACATTTATTATTGCGCATCGTATCTCCTCGGTAAAGCCCGCGGATCAGATACTGGTTATGGATAACGGGGAAATTATAGAACGCGGAACCCATAACGAGTTAGTCGCCATGAAGGGATATTATTACAGCCTGTTTATCAACCAGTACGGCGAATATGCGAAGGAGCTGGTTGGATAATGGCGCGAAATAAGTATGACATAGACGAAACGCTTGAAAAAGACAGCGAGTTCAGTTTCGCGCGTCTGATTAGGCTTAAAAAGTATATAGCCGCCTATGGGAGGCAGATAGGCTTAACCGCTGTTATCATGATTATTTCCAGCCTGCTGACGCTCTTAGCCCCATATTTACTGAAAATCGCCATAGACAGCGCCCTGCCTCCCGCGTACGGTAATATTCCGCTGATCATACTGCTTTCGCTCATAATGTTAACGGCGTTTGTTATAAACATGTTCCTCCTCAAAATAAAAATAAAGACAATGTCGCGTGTGGGCCAGGGGATTATACGCGACCTGCGTTCGGACTTATTCAGGCGCCTGCAAGATCTGCCGTTCAGTTATTATGACAGCCGGCCTCACGGAAAAATTCTCGTGCGGGTGGTTAATTACGTCAACTCATTAAGCGATATGCTTTCCAATGGTATTATAAACACAGTGACCGATTTATTCAGTCTGGTGATGATTGTGATAATCGTGTTTACGCTTAACGCCCGGCTGGCGCTGATCAGCATGGCGGGTCTGCCCCTGCTGCTGCTCGTCACTTACATAATTAAGATAAACCAGCGTAAGGCGTGGCGGCTGAACAGCGCGAAGCAGTCCAATATGAACGCGTATATACATGAAAGCATCGCGGGAGTGAAGACAACGCAGAGTTTTACCAGGGAACCCGTTAACCGGAAGATATTTCAAACCGTTACCGAAAGTGTGCGGACGACCTGGCTCCGGGCCTGCCGCATACAGTTTTTAATGGGGCCGTCGGCCGAGAATATATCCGTTTGGACCACCAGCCTGTTATATGTCTGCGGCGTAAGCTGGATGGCCGGCGACAACGGTATAACTGTGGGCGTACTGGTCGCGTTTGCCGGCTATATAGGACGCTTTTGGGGGCCTATCAATAATATAGCTAATTTTTATAACAGTATTGTTGTAAATATGACTTACCTCGAACGCATATTTGAGGTTCTGGATGAACCTGTCATAGTAAAAGACATTGAAGGCGCGTCAGAACTGCCCAAAATTAAAGGCGGCGTTAATTTTGAGCGCGTAACGTTCAGCTATGATAAAGGCATTCCGATACTTAATGATATTACATTTTCATGTGAAGCCGGGGACACAATAGCGCTGGTAGGGCCGACAGGCGCGGGCAAGACTACCGTGGTCAGCCTGCTGAGCCGATTTTATGACATGGACTCCGGGCGGGCGCTGATAGACGGCGTTGATATCCATGGCGTTACGCTTAAATCCCTTCGCAGTCAGATGGGCATTATGCTTCAGGACAGTTTTATTTTTTCCGGAACCATATTCGACAATATCCGATACGGCAAACTGGACGCAACGGACGAAGAGATCATAGAATCGGCTAGAATCGTATGCGCCCATGAGTTTATTATGGAGATGGAAAACGGGTATAATACCGAGGTAAACGAACGCGGCAGCAGACTGTCTGTCGGGCAGCGTCAGTTAATTTCTTTCGCGCGCGCGCTGCTGGCTGATCCGAAGATATTGATATTGGATGAGGCTACTTCCAGCATAGACACGCGCACGGAAATGGCGCTGCAAAAAGGCCTGGATAAGCTGCTGGAGGGGCGGACGTCATTTATTATCGCCCACCGGCTCTCCACGATAAAAAACGCGGCGCGGATCATGTATATTGACAAAGGCTCAATTCTTGAAAGCGGGACGCATGACGAGCTTATGGCCAAACAGGGCGCTTATTATAGGCTTTATACATCACAGTATACATTTTTGGAGAATCTTTAATGCGGTATTTGCTGACAGTATCATATGACGGCACGAATTACGGCGGCTGGCAGCGCCAGAAAAACGCGATTACCGTTCAGGAAAGGCTGGAGGCCGCGCTTACCGCGGTTTTTCATCAGACTGTAAAAACGGCGGCGGCCAGTCGCACGGACGCGGGCGTGCATGCCCTGGGGCAGAGGGTATGCTTCTCCGCGAAAGATTGTAAAATTCCCATCGAGAAGCTTCCGCTGGTAACAAACAGTCATCTGCCGGAAGATATTGCCATTACCGCCGCCGAACCGGTGGACGATCAGTTCAATCCGCGTTTTCGGGCAAGGGAAAAAACCTATCATTATAATATCTGGCATAGTAACTGCCCTAACCCGTTGATAAGGCGTACCGCTGTGTTTTTTCCGTATCATCTGGATGTGGGATTAATGAAAGAGGCGGCAAAGGCGTTTGAGGGAAAGCACGATTTTGCCGCTTTCCGCGCCGCAGGTTCAAACGTTCTGACTACGGTTCGTGAAATCCATGAATGCGCGGTACGGAAAGATGGTTCTATGATAACAATATCTATAAGCGGCGGCGGTTTTTTATACAATATGGCGCGGATAATCGCGGGGACGCTTATCGCGGCGGGACAGGGCAAAATCCCCGCGATGGATATTCCTGAGATAATCAGGTCTCGCGACCGTACGCGGGCCGGCAAAACCATGCCGCCCCAAGGTTTGACACTAATCGAGATTAAGTATTGACAACAGGCAAATCATGTAATACTATAACATGGTTATGTGTTAATAATCCTAGCCCCGGGTTTAACATAAGAATGTATGTATCATCATGCTGTCAGGAGGATTTTATGAGAACCACACCTATTACGAAACCCTCTGAGGTTAAACGAAAATGGTATGTCGTGGATGCGTCCGGCCATACGTTAGGCCGTCTTTCATCAGAGATTGCCAAGGTACTGAAGGGTAAGAACAAACCTATTTTCAGTACTTTTATTGATACTGGCGATTATGTTATCGTTGTAAACGCCGATAAAATCAAGGTTACGGGCAAAAAACTCGATCAAAAAATCTATAAGCGTAATTCAGGCTGGGTTGGCGGTCTAAAGACAACCACTTTACGTGAAATGCTTAATAGAAAGCCAGAGTTTGTTATTGAACACGCGGTTAAAGGTATGCTGCCCAAAAGCGCAATCGGCGATCACATGCTTAAAAAATTGCATGTTTACGCGGGTTCCGATCATGTACACGCGGCGCAGAAACCTGAAGTTTTAAACATTACCTATTGAAAGGGGATAACTCATGGCAGGCGCTTCATATTACGGAACCGGGCGCAGAAAAAGTTCTGTAG
>JAITDJ010000086.1 GCA_031282635.1 Clostridiales bacterium | reverse complement strand
AATTGGTCAAACTGTACCCGTTTCGAAAGGATAAGGCGCTAAAATTTTCCCTGGGCATGAAACAGAGGCTGGGCATTGCGCTGGCCATGATAGGCGATCCGGATATCTATATTCTGGATGAGCCCGCCAATGGTATGGATATTGAGGGAATTGTTGAGATCCGCAGCATGATTCTCAGCTTGGCTCAAGAGAGGAAGGCCTCATTCCTTGTGTCCAGTCACTTGGCGCCGGAACTGCAGAAAATGTGCCACAGCGTGGGCATTATACACGACGGCCGGCTGAGGGAAACAGCTGACATGGATTGGATTTTAGACAATTATCCGTCATTGGAAGATTATTATCTTTACGTGATAAACGGCGCGGAGCGGCGGCGCTCTGCGGACGGAGGCGAATAATGGGCATGTTTGCGCGTTTTGTGGGAATCGAGATGAATAAGATCCTGATACGTAAAAAATTTTACCTATTGCTGGTAATTGAGCTTTTTTTTACCGCCGTCACGGTTCTTTTCACCAGCGTGAATGGATTTGCCATATTGGGTTTTAACTTTGATCTGCCAAGTATTCCTTATATAATTCTCAACGCGCTGTTGATTTTTATTATGCCGCTGGTTATTTTCATGCTCTGCGCGGATCTGTTTACAAACGAGTTAGAAACGGGTATGCTGAAAGCCGTCCTGCTGAGGCCTATAAGTCGCTTTATGGCGTTCGTGTCTAAAATTGCAGCTGTGGAGTTATACGTGTTACTGCACCTGATGACAGTATGCGCGATTATTCTGGCAATTAAAATTGTACTGGGCAGTCCCGCAGATATGCCGGCACTTATTGCCGCGTATGCTATAAGTGTTTTACCTATGCTGGCTTTTACGGCTTTCGCGGCGCTTATCAGTTTACTGGTGGGCAATTCGTCGCTGGCTATGTTCGTCTCCATGATTTTATACTTTGTCATGCAAGGGCTGTCTGTGGTGTCCGCGCCGGTGGGCGCGGTGTTTTTTACATCCCATATAAATGTCTATCGAATGATAATAACCGGTACGCCGCCCTCCGCCCTGCCGAATACGCTGCTTTTGATTCTGTCTTATATTGTCTTGATGTCTGTGGCGGCGTTCTGGCTGTTTGATCACAAGGAACTGTAATGTTTCCATTCGGAAAAAGCCGGTCGTTTACATCATGCCGCCAGAATAATTGATAGTATGGCAAAAAGACGACCGCATATTTTATTTTCTGCAATCCTGTTTTACATATTGACAGGCATGGACAGCAATGATATATTTATTATGATGATTTTTCACTTATTATAGATGTATTCGATATTATGTTCAGTGAAGATTTTTACCCCCTATTATAATTATACGCTAAACGATTGAGAAGTCGGAAGCAACGTCATGAAGCAAGCCGTAAAAGATGCAAACGAGGCTAGGCAGCGTTGGTTCGACGGAGTTTCCGGTAAGTTCAAATGCAGGCACAAATGCAAGAAATTCAGATGAGCATAAAACGATATTAATATACCTGATAATAGGGTTTGCAGAAATTATAAAGGGGGAAGGTTATGCGTATTACGGATAATACGTACAATTTGAGCGGCGAAGCTTACGGCGCGCTGGGTGAGGTCTACGCCGCGCGTACAGATCAGGGCGTCATTCTGATTGACTGCGGTTCGCCTGAGACAGGTTACGCAAACGTTAAGGAAAACTTGGCGAGCTGCGGTCTGGCCGGCGCGCGGATCTCGCATGTAATCCTGACGCATGGCCATTGGGATCACTGCGGCAGCGCCAAGTCATTTCAGGATGACGGCGCGGTTATTATCGTCGGGCAGGAAGATTCGTTTATGTGCGTTAACGGCGGCAATGGCGGGCTGGATACGCCGCATGACGTTGACGAGCATATTTATCCGGCGTTTAAGCCCGATATTGAAATTAAAGAAGACTCGGAGATGGAGATTAGCGGGCTCATGTTTGGATTCATTAAAATTCCGGGCCATACGGCAGGCAGTACCGCGGTTTTGCTGACTGTGGATCAAAAAACCTTTCTGTTCACCGGAGATGCCTTGCAGCCAAGCGGCGCTTATCATATCGACGGTATTACTTTCGGCTGGCAGGGAGACATAAACTTTTCCCGCGAGAATATCATATCCAGTATGAATAAACTGCTGCGCAAAGTGACCGCGGACTGTATACTGCCGGGGCACGGTGCCGTATGCCGGCATAGTGCTGCGCAAGGCGGCGCAGATCGCTTTCGACACATTAAGGTAAATTTATCAGCACCGCAGCACCGAAGGGATAAGGCGCTGAAATTTTCCTTGGATATATATAACGCTCGCGAGAGGCAAATTTGCCTCTCGCGGGCGTTTTTTATATCGTTTTTTGATGATGGGGGGCTTGCGATCGAAGGCAGTTATTAGGATATTGATATTATCAACAAAATATTATATAATATGACAGGTACATTATTAAACGGAAAAGAGTTATCATATTTTCCTATAAAATTCCTATAAGTTCTTGTGTGAGAAGGGCATACGGTGAAATTCATTGAGTTTAGAAACGTGAGTAAAATTTATAAAACCGGTGAAATCAAAGCACTTGTCCTTAAGGATATAAGCTTCACAGTGGATGAAGGCGAAGTTGTGGTAATATTAGGCAAATCGGGTTCGGGGAAATCCACTCTTTTGAATATACTTGGAGGAATGGACAGAGCGAGCGGTGGAAAGCTCTTTGTTTCCGGTAAAGATATTACTGCGTACAACGACAAAGCTATCGGCTTGTACCGACGCGATAAGATAGGTTTTGTTTTTCAGTCGTATAACCTGATTTCCGGGTTAACAGCGTTGGAAAATGTGGAATTGGGCGCGGAAGTCCGCAAAGACCATCTGGACGCTGCGAAAATGCTCGCACGTGTGGGTCTTAAAGAAAAGAGTGATTCTTTTCCATCACAGCTTTCAGGCGGTGAGCAGCAAAGGGTCGCGATTGCGCGGGCGCTCGCGAAAAATCCGCTCATGCTGCTCTGTGACGAGCCAACGGGTGCCCTCGACGACGCGAACGGAAAACTGGTTTTGTCACTATTAGAGAGAATCAATCTCACCTACAATAAAACGCTGATTATTATTACACATAATAATTTGATTGCGCCCATAGCCGATAAGGTAATAATTGTCAATAATGGCAAAATCGAAAATATTTATGCGAATATGAATAAAATGCGGGTTGAGGATCTGATATGGTGATGAAAAAGCTGATTATTCGAATGCTGCGCGGGTTAAAAGGCTCGATAGGGCAGTTTTGGTCCATGGTGTTTGTGATTGCGGTCGGTTCCGCCATGTTTTCCGGCATGTTTGCCTCGCAGGAGGCTATGACTGATTTTATAG